>NZ_JBEYLC010000031.1:0-73431 GCF_040635885.1 Nocardiopsis sp. NPDC006832
CGCCTTGACGCGTGCGGTGCGGGCGGCAACAATCACGCGGCGGGGAAGGAGGGAGAACCCACCCCCACCCCGCCCGACCACCGGCAGGTTCTCTACCTGAGGCGCCCCACCAGCAGACGTTGGGCAGCACGAAACCGGTGGTACCCAAGCTCCCCCTATATCAAGAGGAACATGCTGGGAGCTCCCGGAGCCACTGGAGATCGATGGGCTGTGGATAAGTGCACGGTGGGGATATACCGCATTGGTGATCTGGGTTCATCCCATGTCGTAAGCTGGAGGATACGAGTACTACTATGCGCTGCTACTGGTCAAGGTGGCAGCGCTTTTGAATGTTGACGGACGGGTTCGATGACTGAGGAAAGCCGATCGGGAGACCGCGAGGACTCCGGAGCACACGACCACAGCGGTAACGGCTCCGGTGGGCCTGGCGGACGCGGGCGCGGTGACGACTCCCGCTCCCGGTCCGGCTACAGGGGATCCCGGGACGATCGCCGGGATGATCGTCGTGGTGGTGGGAACCAGGGTGACCGTCGTGGTGGTGGTTATCAGGGTGGCCGGGGCCAGGACCGGGATCGTCGTGGTGGTGGGTTCCGGGGTGAGCGGGATCGTCGCGATGACCGGGGTGGTTATGGGCGTCGTGATGATCGTCCTGGCGCCAGTGCGGGTGGCGGTGGCGGCCGCGATTTCCGTCGGGACGACCGTCGCGATGACCGACGTGACGACCGGGGCGGCCAGAGCCAGGGCCGCGACCGCCGTCCTGTCGGCAACCGGGACGATCGCCGGGATGATCGTCGTGGTGGTGGTTATCAGGGTGGCCGGGGCCAGGACCGGGATCGTCGTGGTGGTGGGTTCCGGGGTGAGCGGGATCGTCGCGATGACCGGGGTGGTTATGGGCGTCGTGATGATCGTCCTGGCGCCAGTGCGGGTGGCGGTGGCGGCCGTGACTTCCGTCGGGACGACCGACGCGATGACCGACGTGACGACCGACGTGGTCCCCGTGAGGAGCGGGACCCGGCGGACCTCGCTCCGCCGCTGCCGGATGAGGCCACCTACAACCAGATCGACCCGGAGACCAAGCGCGATCTGCACTCGCTGCCCAAGTCCCTGGCCGAGCTGATCGGCAAGCACATCGTGGCCGCCGGCCTGTTCGTCGACGAGGACCCCGAGAGGGCCTACAAGCACGCCGCCTACGCCCGCCGCAAGGCCTCTCGCCTGCCGACGGTCCGTGAGGCCTCCGGCATCGCCGCCTACACGGTCGGCAAGTGGCAGGAGGCCCTCTCAGACCTGCGCGCGGCGCGGCGGATGAGCGGTCGGGACACCTTCCTGGCGGTCATGGCGGACTGCGAACGTGGTCTGGGCCGGCCGGAGCGGGCGCTGGAGATCACCAACGACCCGGCCGGGAAGGACCTGGACACCGCGGACCGGATCGAGTTGCGCATTGTGGCCGCCGGTGCCCGTAGGGACATGGGTGACGTCAAGGCCGCGCTGGCCGAGCTGCAGGTGCCGGAGCTCAAGGAACGCCGTGCCCGTCCGTACGTGGCCCGGTTGTTCTACGCCTACGCCGACGTCCTGGAGGAGCTGGGCCGTACCGATGACGCCCGCGAGTACTTCGCCCGGGCCTCTTCGGTGGACCGAGAAGGCATGACCGACGCCGACGAGCGTCTGGCCGCGCTGGAGGGCGTGGAACTGGTCGACCACGACGTCGAGGACGGCGTTGTCTGGACCGACGTCGAGGAGGACGCGGACCAGGCGGCGGAGGAGGCCGAGGAACGTAGGGGTCGGGACTGACCTTCCCCGAACCGATCGATGCGCCGTCGGGTGGTGAGAAGCCACTCGGCGGCGCCGTCGTGCGTCTGGGGGAGGTGCCCGCCGAGTACGACTCGGTGGTGTGCCTGACCTACCTGGGGGAGCGTCCCTTGATGGTCCGCAATCGTGAACGGGCCTGGGAGTTCCCCGGCGGGCATCGGGAGCCGGGGGAGGGGATCTCCGACACGGCTCGCCGTGAGGTGTGGGAGGAGGCCGGTGCCACCCTCGGGGAGATCCGGGTGATGGGTCACTACGTGCTGGCCAAGGGGCACACCACGGTGGTCACGCACGCCCGGGTGCGCGAGTTGGAGCCGTTGACCGGCCGTTTCGAGACCAGCGAGGTGCGCGCCTTCGACCGGCTGCCGGCCGACGATGAGTTGTCCTGGGCGGATGGTCTGTACGCGCACCTGCTCCGGATCCTGGACCTGCCCGGGGCGCCCTAGGGTTCAGGGCCTGCGGTAGGTCTGCTCGCTGCCGATGACGCCGTACCCGAGCCGGTCGTTGATGGCGAGCATGGGTTCGTTGTCGGCGTGGTTACCGGTGTAGGCGTACCGGATGCCCTTCTCCCGTGCGCGGTGCAGTGCCGTGGTCTTGGTGTAGGTGGCCAGCCCACGCTTTCGGTACTCGCGCAGGGTGCCGGTCATCCCCGATTCCATTCGGCCGGTGCCGTCCGAGTTGTAGCAGGAGATCGCCACGGGGACCCCGTCCAGCAGGAGCGCCAGGCTGAGGTCGCGGTCGGCCAGCGGGTTGCCCCACAGGATGCGGACCCAGTCCTCGTAGGGCAGGAATCCGTCGTCGAGGCCTCCGGGTTCGTCTTCGCTGGTGGCCTTGTCGATCTCGTAGATGGGGCGGGGGTCGTCGTCGAACTCCCGGAGGGTACGCAGTTCAGCGCCCTCGGGGGTGGGCGGAGCTTCCGGGAGCGTGGTCAGGTCCAGGCCGAGGATCTGGGCGCTTTCGGCGAGTTCGTACCCGCGGTCCAGGATCGCCCGTCGGAAGCCCTCCCCGCCGACCTGGACGCTCTCCTCGGCGGCGTCGGCGCCCAAGAGGTCGGCGCCACCGTCGACCAGGCGCCGTTCGGAGGTTTCCAGCAGCCGAGCGGGGAGGTCCCCGTGGACGAAGCGCGGTGCCACGGCGGCCATGTACGACTGCCCGTGCGTGCGCCCGTTCTCGCCCTCGTACAGACGGGAGAGGACGTGTCCGACCACTTGATCGCCCTCCACCGCGACGAAGCGTTGATCCCGGAAGTAGGTCAAGGGCCGGTCGAAGCGCTCCGTGAGGAGGGTCTCGGTGAGCACCAAGCAGGGGTAGGACGTCCGGATGAGCGCGAACGTTCCGGGGATGTCCGTGCGGCGCATCGGACGGATCTCGATCGTCATGCCGGGGACACTACGTCGCGGCCCCCTCGGGGCGCATCCGGTTTTTCTCGCTTCAAGCGCGTTCCTCTTCGGCCTTCCTCGCGGTGTCGGCCTGCTCTTGGGCGAGCCGGTCCAGCCAGTGCACGATCCCACCGACGTTGGCCTCGGCGCCGCTGAGGATGTCGAGTACCGCGGCGGCGTCGGGTGAGGCGTCCGGGGGCAGTGGCTTGTACCGGGAGATCACCTTGTCCTTGACCATGGCCACGGCGTGATCCAGGTCCCCACCGGTGTCCTGGGAGTCGCGGACGGTCTCCACCCACAGGCGTAGTTCGCGCTCGGCCCGGTCGAGTTTCTCGCCGACCCCGTCCACCGCGCCGAAGTGGGAGAACATCAGGCGCTGGGCGCCGATGTCACCGAACAGACGCAGCGTGCCCAGGCAGGCGTTCATGTCGAAGTCCGGCGGCGGGGTGGCGGGACGCAGGTCGCCGGTGAGCGGGTTGTACACGCCGAGGGCGTCGCCGACGTAGAGGTCGCCGGTGGCGGTGTCGACCAGACCCATGTGGTGCTTGGCGTGGCCGGGCGCGTAGTGCGATACGAGTTTGCGTCCCGCGCCGAGGTCGATCTCGCCGGTCTCGGCGACCGAACGGATTCGGGTCGCCTCGGTGGGACGCATGTGCCCGAAGAGGGTCTCCAACCGGTCGCCCCACACCATCTTGGCGCTGGCCATGAGCCGGCTGGGGTCGGCCAGGTGCCGGGCGCCGCGTTCGTGCACCACGATCTCGGCGTTGGGGAACAGTGCCGCCATGTCGCCGGTGCCGCCGGCGTGGTCCAGGTGGATGTGCGTGACCACGATGGTGGCCAGGTCGTCGGGGGACAGACCGAGTCGGATGACGGCGTCGCGCAGGACCGGGGCGGATCCGGCGGTGCCGACCTCCACGATGCAGGGCCGTTCGGTGCGGATGAGGTAGGCGGACACCACCCCCGGGTACCCGGCCAGCATCGTGTCGATGGCGTAGATCTCGTCGCCCAAGGGGATGATCCCCTCGGGCAGGTCGTCGGTGTTCACGTCTTTGTGCACGTCCGAGCACCCTTCTTCTACCGTTGCGGACCGAACCCGACTCTAGGGCACGGGGCCTGGACGGTCCTGTGTCGGGGGTCACCTGGGGCTCGGGTTATCCACAGATTCTCGAACGGTCTTTTCTCGCATCCTGCCGGCGGGGATCCTGGAATCAGTGCGCGCACCAGGTCACCCTCTACCGGGAAGGTTCCTCGTGCTCATCCGGAAACCCTCAGAAACCAAGGACACGACCAAGACCACGATCACGACCGAGGCCACGACAAAGGATCAGGGCCATCTCAACCAGGTGTTGGTGGTCGGGCGGATCACCGCCGCGCCGACCGTACGCGAACTGCCCAGCGGGGATCGGTTGGTCTCCTGGCGGATCGGGGTGGTCCGCCCCGAGGATCCGCGGCGTCCTGGGCATCGGCTGGACTCGCTGACCCTGGTCTCCTTCGAGGATTCGATGGTGGACCGGGTCCGGGAGTACCGGACGGGGGAGGTGGTCCGGGCGTCAGGGGCTCTGCGTCGTCGGATCTGGCGCGGCCCACAGGGGGTGCGCAGCATCCTGGAGGTCGAGGTGAGCACCGTCGCCATCGAACGGAGGCCCGTGGGGTGAGGCTCCTACCTACCAGCCCAGGACCCGAAGGGCGGCGGCCACCGACTCTCCGGTGGGGTCGATGGAGTCGTCGGCCCACACCGCGTCGCACAGGGCCCGCAGTCCGTCCAGCCGGTCACCGTTTCCGGACAGCTCGACCGCACCCGTGCCGGTGGTGGCGGTCCAACCACCGCACACCGACCGGTCGCCTTCTCGCCGTGGGCCGGGGTGGGTCTCGTTCATCCCCGACACGTCCCAGGACAGGTAACGGGGACGCTGATGGGGCGGGGCGGCCACCAGGTCGCGGGGTGTGACGACCCCGGACAGCACCAGCAGTCCGGCCGCGCCGTGGGTGGTGGCGCCCTCGATGTCGGTGTCCAACCGGTCGCCGACGATCAACGGGTCGGTGGCCCCGGTGCGGAGCATCCCCTCTTCGTGCAGGGGGCGCATGGGCTTGCCGGCGATCACCGGTTCCACTCCGGTGGCGTGCGCGATGACGCGTACGAAGGATCCGTTGGCGGGGGTGATGCCCCACTCGCCGGGGGCGGTGGCGTCGGCGTTGCTCGCCACGTAGTAGGCGCCGCGCGCCACCGCCAGCGCGCCCTGGTCGAGGAGTTCGCGGTTCATGGTGCGGGAGAAGCCCTGGACCACGGCCACCGTCGAGGTGTCGGCGATGGTGACGGGCCGCAGCCCCATACGACGTACCGCTTGCCGCAGCCCGGTGTCGCCGACCACGAGGACGTCCGAACCGGAGGGGAAACGCTCGGCGATCAGTCGGGCGGCGGCCTCCGCGGAGGTGACGACGTCCTCGGGGGCGGCCGGCACGCCCAGGTGGGTGAGGTGTTCGGCGATCCGAGCGGGGGTGCGTCCGGCGTTGTTGGTGACGAAGGCGACCTTGACTCCGGCGGCGCGTGCCTTGCCGATCGCCTCGGGTGCGGCGGGGACGGCTTCGGCACCGATGTAGACCACGCCGTCCAGGTCCAGGAGCATCGCGTCGTGGAGCTCGTTGAGCGGGCGGTCTGCTGCCTGGAGGGACATGGAGGTCGGCCCGTCTTTCCGTGTGGTGATGGTGGTCGCTTCCAGGCTAGGCGGCTCCGCCCCGCGGGGCCTCCCCACGGGGTGTGTGGTCCGTCGCAGCCGGGGCGCGGTGTTCGGTCAACCAGTCGGTGGCGAAGCGCACCGCCTCGGCGAGGGGGAAAAGGCGTGCGGTGGCGGCGCCCACGGTGTCGACCGTGACCGTGCCCGTTCGTTCCAGGTCCGTGCCCAGGGCGGCGAAGTCGTCGGCGTCGAAGGCGATGTCCTGGACGCTCAGCCAGGTCCGATCGCCATCGGGGGTTCGGACGGCGCAGGAGGTGTCGGCCCGGGCCGGGTTCGGTACCCGGTATTCGGCCAGATGGAAGGTGGTGCAGGTGTCGTAGCCGACACCTAATAGCAGGACGTGGGCGCCGAAGTCCGCCAACCTGGCCAGGGGCGATTCCTCGCCCAGGGCCGAGCCGAGCGGGTGGGGACGCATGAGGTGGTGGGCGTGGGGGCCCAACGCCGCGAAGGAGGTCTGCGGATGGGGGCTGCGTACCGCTCCCGGCCAGGTGCGCACCATCTCCGAGATCCGACCCATGTGGGCGCCGGGGGTGGCGAGGGGGTCGAACGCGGGTGTGTGTTCGCGGATGGTCGGCCACCAAGACTCGGGCACCGGCGGGTTCCGCCAGCCGGAGGGGTCGGTGTTGTCCGAGGTCTGGGTGGGCACCACCAGGGTCCCTCGGGGGCCGACCGCGTCCATCAGGGCCTGCACCACGGCCTGCTCGGCGCCGCACACCCACCCCAGGGAGCCGAGGGAGGAGTGCACGAGGAGGGAGTCGCCTCGGCGTACACCCAACCGGGCCAGGTCTCGGGCCAGGAGTACACGGGTCTGGGGGTGGTCGACGGGCATGTCCGTGTTCTCCTCTGCCGGGGTGGGAACACCCAGCGTGGCAGGGGGTGCGCGCCGGCGACAGAGGTTTTCTCGATGCCTTCGGCGACCGGGGCGCACCCTGGTCGCCCATGCGGGTCAGTCCAGAACCCGCATGACCAGGCCGGTGCGGGGTTTGGGTCCGAAGGAGGTGGATTTTCGGGGGGTGAGCTCGCCGCGGTCGGCGACGGCGTAGACCTGCTCCACCCGCAGTGGGGGCACGATGATCGCGGTGCCCCGTTCGGTGCGGGCGACGGCGATCGCTTCGGCCGGGTCGTCGTGCACCATGCGCACCTGTTCCTCGGGGACGCCCCACAGGGGTAGCAGGACCCGGTGCAGGGCGGCGGTGCTCAGGTGTCGCCACTGCGCCGAGCGTTCGGGCATGGCCCGTGACAGTGCTCGGTCGGTGAAGTCGTGCACCAGGTGGGCGGTGCCGTCGGGGGCGGCCACGATCAGGGCGGGGGAGTCCACGCCGTCCAGGTGGGTGGGGCCCGCGTCGGGAAGGGGGGAGACGGTGGCGACGGCGCGGGCCTGGTCCAGTGCCCGCGCGGTGTCCAGTCCGGGCAGGACGCGGTGGATGGCACCGAGCCGGGGCGGGTGGGTGTCACTGTCCACCAGCAGCGCCAGGCCGTGCCGCCAGGCGGGATCGGTGTGTTCGTCGCGCAGGCGTCGGTAGGCGGAGTAGCGGTGGTGTCCGTCGGCGATCAGGGCCGTGCGGGGAGCCAGGTCCTGGGCGACGCGGTGGTGGACGGCCGGGTCGGTGATCGCCCACAGGCGGTGTCGGGCTCCGTCGCCGGTGCGGGTGGAGATCAGTGGTGTGCCCTGGGCGGCGGCCTCGGTGGCGGTGGAGGCGGCTCCGCCCTCGCCCCGGTAGACCAGGAAGATCGGTTCGAGGTTGGCGCGGGCGGCGCCCATCAGCAGGAAGCGGTCGAGTACGGGGGGTTCGGCCACGTCCTCGTGCGGGCGGACCGCCGGTGTCGCCTCTTGGTCCTCGGGGAGTCCGAGGGCTCCGATGAGTCCGCGTTGGAGACGGCCGTCGGGGGTGATCTGCTCGTACACGTACAGGGCCGGTTCGGGGTCCTGGGCGAGATAACCGTCGTCGATCCAGCTGCGCAGCAGGGTGGCGGCGCCGCGGTAGCGGTGGGCGGCGGCGTCCTGGCGGGACAATTCGAAGGGGAGTGTGACCCTGGCCGCGTTGTGCGGGTCGGAGCGTTGGAGTTCCCGCGCCTCTCGGGCGTCGGGGATGTCGTAGGGCGGGGCCAGGAGTCGGGAGACGTCGAAACCATCGTCGATGAAGCGGTCGACGTCGGGCGCGGCGTAGCGGAGGCCGCGGAAGGGGGCCAGGTCAAGGGATTGGCGTGGCATCTCAGAAAGGTATCGTCCCGGCGGGCGGGCCGGGGCACCGCCCGGGATCAGAGCAGACGGCGCAGGCGCAGCAGGTCGCCGAAGCTCGCGTCGATCTTCAGACGGCGACCGAACAGGGCCTTGGCGGGGTCCAGGCGTTCCTCGGACAGGGCGACGAAGTCCTCGCTCGAAACGGTCACCGTGACCTGGGGTCCGGGGCCCGGCGTGGAGCGCGGGCGGTGGGTGACGTCGGTGAGGCCGTCGACGGTCAGGCACATGTCGAAGGCGGTGTCCAGGTCGGGGACGATCACGCTCACGGTGCGTTCGCGGATGTGCCTGCGGCGCCGTTCGAGGGGTTCTCGCAGGAGGCGCTCGTTTGCCCGGGCGATGCTTTCGAGGCACGCGTCGATGCTGCTCATCGGATCATGATGCCGTATCGGCGCGGAGATCGTCCGTTCGCGTGTCACCGGGACCGTGGGAACGGTAGCGTTGGCGTCGTCCCCCGGAACGAGGCCCCTCCCTCACCCGCGCCCTCTTTTCGTTCGTTTCCTCCCGCGGTCCCATCAAGGAGCACGTCATCATGGTCGTCGACGCGGTACGCACCTACCTCGATGCCGCCAATGGCCTCACCGAACTCTCTCGTAAGGAGGCGGTGGCGGCCGCCAAGGCGTTGTTGCGGGCCGGTGGCGCCAACGGCGCACCGGTCCCTTCGGTGGACGCCGCTCAGGGTCCGCCGCCGCGAGTGGGGCAGAACATCCAGGCGTTGGCGGGTGAGCTGATCGAGACCAGTCAGGCGAACCGGGCGGCCATCGCCGATCTGGTGCGCGCCGAGGTGGGGCGTGCCCTGGAGGAGTTGGACGTGGTGCCGCGCGCCGAGCACGACCGGTTGGTGCGCAGGGTCGCGGAGTTGGAGCGTCGCCTGGGTGCCAGGTACGCCGTGGAGCGGGTGCCCGGCCGGCTGGAGCCGGTGGCCGAGGAGGAGACCTCGAAGGCGGAGCCCGCCGAGCCCGACCCCGCCCCCGAGCCCGTGGAGGGCCCCGCCGACGAGGCCGAGCCCGTGAGCGAGCCCGAGCCCGAGTCCGCTCCCACCGAGCAGCCGGCCTCTCCCAGCGCCAAGACCGGTACCGGGACCAAGACCGCCACCAAGCCCACGGCCAAGAACACCCGTGCGCGCTCCACCGCCAAACGCACCACCAAGGGCAAGAGCGCCAAGAAGTGAACGAACGATAGTGTCGGGACGTGAGCGAGGGACGGGGGTCGTATGGGCGCCGACGAGCAGGCCGAGGCTTTGGCCGAACAGACCCTTCGGGCTACCAGGGAACGGTTGGCCGGGCTGGACGAGGTGCCCACGCACGAACACGTGGCGGTCTTCGACACCCTGCAACAGGAGTTGTCCGGTGTGCTCGGTGCGCTCGGGCAGGGGTCCCAGAGCGGGCGATAATGCCCGGTACCCTAGGTGACCATGGCAAAACGTAGTCGGCTCGACGCGGAACTGGTCCGCCGCGGTCACGCACGCTCCCGCGGTCACGCGGCCGAGATGATCGAGGGCGGATTCGTTCTCGTGTCCGGGATGGCCGCCTCCAAGGCCGCCACCCAGATCGGGACCGACCAGCCCATCGTGGTGCGCACACCCTCCGAGGAACCGACCTACGTCTCCCGTGGGGCGCACAAGCTCGTCGGCGCGCTGGACGCGTTCGAGCTCTCGGTGAAGGGGCGCCGCGCCCTGGACGCCGGCGCCTCCACCGGCGGGTTCACCGACGTGCTGTTGCGAAGAGGCGTCGAACGTGTCACCGCGGTCGACGTCGGTTACGGGCAACTGGCCTGGTCGTTGCGCAGCGACGATCGGGTCGAGGTGATGGAGCGCGTCAACGTCCGCGAACTCACCCCCGAGCAGATCTCCGAGCCTCGCCCCGACCTGGTGGTGGGCGATCTGTCGTTCATCTCCCTGAAGCTGGTGTTGGGTCCGCTGCGCGGGTGCGTCGACCCGGCCGCTGATTTCGTGATGATGGTCAAACCCCAGTTCGAGGTAGGCAAGGACCGGGTGGGCGCCGGCGGTGTGGTGCGTGAGCCGGCGCTGCGGGCCGAGGCCGTGTCCGACGTGGCCGCGCACGCCCTCACCTTGGGTCTTGGGGTGGTCGACGTGGCCGCGAGCCCCCTCCCCGGCCCCTCGGGCAACGTCGAGTACTTCCTGTGGATGCGGGCCGGTGCCGACCCGTTGGACCCCGCCCGACTCGAACGGGCGATCGAGGAGGGACCGGCCTGAGGGCGTGGCCCATGGTCGTAAGTGTCCGGTAGCGTGACCCGGCCGGGTCCGGGCGAGGCATCCGGTCGGTACCAGTGCTCCCGACCGGGGAGTGAATGTAAGGGGACGGCGATGACCGGCGGACGCAGTGTTCTGCTGCTGGCCCATACCGGTAGACCCGCGGCTGTGCGCAGCGCACGGTTGGTCCACGAAAGGCTCAGCGGGGCCGGGCTGACCGTTCGCATGCTCAAGAGCGAGCTGGAGAACCTGGCGGCCGAGGGTTGTGAGTTGTCCCCGGTGGAACCGGTGGAGGGCCCCCACGCCGCCGAGGGGGTGGAACTGGTCATGGTCCTGGGCGGTGACGGCACCCTTTTGCGGGCGGCCGAGATCGCCCGCCCCGCCGGGGCGCCGCTGCTCGGGGTCAACCTCGGGCACGTCGGGTTCCTTGCCGAGGCCGAACGCGAGGACCTGGGCGCCACGGTGCGCAGTGTGGTCCGACGCGAGTACGTCGTCGAGGAGCGCATGACCCTGGACGTGGCGGTCTTCAACGGAGGCCGTGGTGACGGGGCGCCCCCGGTGCGTTCCTGGGCGCTCAACGAGGCGACCTTGGAGAAGGCCGACACCCGCCGGATGTTGGAGATGGTCCTGGAGGTGGACGGGCGCCCCCTGTCCAGCTGGGGTTGTGACGGTGTGGTGTGCGCGACCCCCACCGGTTCCACCGCGCACGCCTTCTCCGCGGGTGGTCCCGTGGTGTGGCCGGACGTGGAGGCGTTGCTGGTCGTGCCGATCAGCGCGCACGCTTTGTTCGCCCGCCCCCTGGTGGTGGGCCCGGACGCGACCGTGGCGCTGGAGGTGTTGCCGGACACCACGCCGGGCGTGCTCTGGTGTGATGGACGGCGTATGGTCGAATTGCCCGCGGGGGCACGAATCGAGATCACCCGTGCCGATACGCCTGTTCGTCTGGCCCGGCTGCACCGCGCGCCGTTCACCGACCGGTTGGTGGCCAAGTTCGGTCTGCCGGTCACCGGGTGGCGGGGACGCGCCGGTCGCGAACGTTGAACGACTATTGCAGGAGAGGGTTCGGTGCTCGAAGAAGTCCGCATCCAAGGCCTCGGTGTCATCGACGACGCCGTGTTGGAGCTGTCACCGGGTTTGACCGTGGTCACCGGTGAGACCGGCGCGGGTAAGACCATGGTCGTCACGGGGCTGGGACTGCTCTTCGGTGGGCGTGCCGATCCCCAGCGGGTCCGGCCGGGTGCCGACCGGGCGGTGGTCGAGGGTCGGTTGACGGTGCCCGAGGGCGGTCGGGTGGCCACCCGGGTGTTCGAGGCCGGTGGCGACATCGACGACGACGTACTGATCCTGAACCGGACGGTGTCGGCGGAGGGGCGTTCGCGCGCGACCATGGGCGGTCGTTCCGCGCCGGTGAGCCTGTTGGCCTACCTCGCCGATGACCTGGTGGCGGTGCACGGTCAGTCCGACCAGCAGCGTCTGCTGCGCTCGGACCGTCAGCGTTCGTCGTTGGACCGGTTCGCCGGTGACGAGTTGGCCAAGGCGATGAAGCGTTACTCGGTGGCCTATCGGCGCCACCGCGAGATCTCGGCCGAGCTGGAGGAGTTGGTGGAGCGGGCGCGTGAGCGCGCCCAGGAGGCCGACCTGCTCCGGTTCGGGGTGGAGGAGATCGCCGCCGCCGAGCCGTTGCCGGGTGAGGACGCCGAGTTGCTCGCCGAGGAGACGCGGTTGGCGCACGCCGACGGGTTGCGGGTGGCGTCCACCACCGCGCACGAGGCGCTCACCGGGGACCCTGCCGCCGCGGAGGTGCAGGCCGACGTGGTGGGGTTGTTGTCGGCGGCGCGTCAGGCGGTGGCCTCGGTCAGCGAGCACGACCCGGACCTGGCCGCGATCGGTGGCCGGTTGGACGAGGCGTCCTACATCATCACCGACGCCGCCACCGAGCTGGCGTCCTATTCGGAGTCGGTGGACGCCGATCCGGGCAGGCTGGCGGAGGTGCAGGAGCGTCGTTCCCTGCTCACCCAGCTTTCGCGCAAGTACGGCGCGACCACCGATGAGGTGTTGACCTGGGCGGAGAACGCGGCCAAGCGGCTGGCGGACCTGGACGGTGACGACGAGCGCATCGACGCGTTGCGCGCCGAGACCGAGGACCTGGCCGCCCGTATGGACGAGGCGGCCGGTGAGCTCACCGGGATCCGTGAGGTGGCGGCCGAGCGGTTCGGTACGGCGGTCACCGAGGAGCTGATCGCGCTGGCGATGCCGCACGCGCGGGTGAGCGTGCGCATCACCACCGGTGAGGAGTTCGGTTCGCACGGGCGCGACGAGGTGGAACTGCTGCTGGCCCCGCATCCGAGTTCGCCTCCGTTGCCGCTGAACAAAGGCGCTTCCGGTGGTGAGCTCTCGCGGGTGATGCTGGCCATCGAGGTGGTCTTCGCGGGCTCCGACCCGGTCCCCACGTTCGTGTTCGACGAGGTGGACGCGGGCGTGGGTGGTAAGGCGGCCGTGGAGATCGGGCGGCGCCTGGCCCGCTTGGCCCAGCGTGCCCAGGTGATCGTGGTCACGCACCTGCCTCAGGTGGCGGCGTTCGCCGACGCCCATCTGGTGGTGGAGAAGTCCACGGAGGGTCTGGTCATCGAGAGCGGTGTGGTGCTGCTGGATCGGGCCGGCCGTGTGCGTGAGCTCTCGCGGATGCTCGCGGGTCTGGAGGACTCGGAGTTGGGGCGGGCGCACGCCGAGGAGTTGCTGGGTAACGCCGACCCCGAGCGGGCCTACCCGGCGGCCTGAACGATCGGCTCGACCTTCGCCGGTGCCCGGAATCCGGGCATCGGCGGTGTTTTGTCCTGAAAACGCCGTTCGGTCGACCGTCGTGACTCCGGGTGAGCGAAGTCTGACAGTATGCCAGCGATGAAGGTACTGCGATTCCGCCGCCCACGCGTGGAGGCCCCCGCCGGGCTGGTCGCTCCCGTTCGTTCGGACCGTCGAACCAAGAACCTGACCAGGCGCCTGCGTCCCGGTGACATCGCCGTGATCGACCACGTCGACCTGGACCGGGTCAGCGCGGAAGCGCTCGTGGGTTGCGGTGTGGCCGCCGTGGTCAACGTGGCCCCCGGCATCAGTGGTCGCTACCCCAACCAAGGGCCCGAACTCCTCGTGGGCGCGGGCATCCCCCTGATCGACGACGTCGACCCCGAGGTGTTCACCCGCGTGCGCGAGGGCGAACGGCTGCGCCTGGAGGACGACACCCTGTACCGGGGCGAAGAGGTGGTGGCGCGCGGGACCCGCCAGGATCGGGCCTCGGTCGACGCCGCCATGGAACTCGCCCGCGCCGGGCTGGCCACTCAGCTGGAGGCCTTCGCCGCCAACACCATGGCCTACCTCCAACGCGAACGCGACCTGCTGTTGGACGGTATCGGCATCCCCGTGATCGGCACCGCCATGGAGGGCCGCCACGTGCTCATCGTGGTGCGCGGGTACCACTACCGGGAGGACCTCGCGGCGCTGCGCCCCTACATCCGCGAGTTCCGTCCGGTCATCGTCGGTGTGGACGGCGGCGCCGACGCGGTCATGGAGGCCGGGTACCGACCCGACATCATCGTCGGGGACTTCGACTCCGTCTCCGACCGGGCCCTGGACAGCGGCGCCGAACTCGTGGTGCACGCCTACCGTGACGGGCGCGCGCCCGGACTGCAACGCCTGCGCGACCTGGACCACAAGGCCGTGGTCTTCCCCGCCACCGGCACCAGCGAGGACGTGGCGATGATGCTCGCCGACGGCGCCGGGGCCGCCCTCATCGTGGCGGTGGGCGCCCACGCCACCCTGGAGGAGTTCCTGGACAAGGGACGAGCGGGCATGGCCAGTACCTTCCTGACCCGATTGCGGGTGGGCGGCAAGCTCGTCGACGCCAAGGGCGTGAGCCGGCTGTACCGCTCGCGCATCTCCCCGTGGGCGCTGCTGGCGATGGTGGCCGCCTGCCTGCTCACCATCGTGGTCGCCGCGTACTGCTCACCGGCCGGCCAGGTCTACCTCACCTTCCTGGCGGCGCGTTGGGACGCGTTCGCCTATTCGTCGATGGGGCTGTTCACGTGATCGACTTCCGTTACCACCTGGTGTCCATCGTCGCGGTGTTCCTGGCCCTGACGGTCGGACTCGTGCTGGGCACCACCATGCTCCAGGATCCTCTGCTGGAGTCGATGCAGTCCGAGACCGCGGACCTGCGCGGCCAGAGCGAGGACCTGCGCGTCGAACGCGACGAGGCCGAACTGCTCAACGCCGGCGCGGACCAGTTGGCGCGGGCCACCGCCGGTGAGGTGCTCACCGACCGGCTCAAGGGTGTGGAGCTGGTAGTGGTCACCGCGCCCGGGGCCGACGAGGACGTGGTGCACGGGTTGGGGGAGCGGGCCGAGGAGGCCGGCGCCGAGGTCACCGGGCGTGTGCTGATACGGGACGCGCTCCTGGCCGAGGACGGGGCCACCTTCGTCGACGAACTCGCCCTACAGGTCTCCGACGCTCCCACGGAGCTGACCGGTGGGGCCCACGACAAGGCGGGCGCGGAACTGGGGCGGGCCCTGGTGGTTCGACAGGACGATGACGAGGGCGGACACGCCGCCGCGACCCTGGCCGCCTTCGAGGAGGGCGGCCTGATCACCGTGCAGGGTTCGCCCGCGACCGCCGCACGGGCCCTGATCGTGGTGGCCCCCACCGGGCCGGCCGAGGAGGAGGCCGAGTCCGCGACCACGGCGTTGCTCGCGCTCACCGGGGCGATGAACCGCCAAGTGGGGGCGACGGTCCTGGCCGGAGGTACCGAGGCCGCGCACGAGGGCGGGGTCATCGCCCGAGCCCTGGCCGAGGACGCCTCCTACAGCACCGTGGACGTGGCGGGCCGCCCCGCCGGTGACGTGGTCGTCGCCCTGGCCCTGGCCGAGGCCCTGGACGGTGGCCGTGGTGCCTACGGCGTGGGTGAGGGAGCCTCCGGGTTCCTTCCCGAACCCCTGCCCGAAGCCAGGAGTGGGGACGCGCCCTCGGAGATCGAGGCCGACGCGGCGGCCAGGACCACGGAGTGAACGCCGTGCGCGGACTGACCGGCGCCGCCCTGGGAGGCCTGTCCGCCCACTGCGCCTACCGGTGGCTGACACGGCGCCGCGACCATCTTTGGGAGCGGGTGAACTTCCGCGGTCGTACCGTCACCCTGCAAGCGGGGACCGCGTTGGCGTCGGGGATGTGCGCGGCCATGGCCCTGACCCCCGGAACCGACCCGAGGGTGCGGGCCGCCTCGACGCTGGCCGCCGCCGGTGCCGCCGCCTTCGGCGCGTACGACGACCTGTCCGGCTCGGCCGAGACCAAGGGCCTGCGCGGCCACCTGGGTGCGCTGGCCCGAGGCCGCGTCACCACCGGAGCGGTCAAGATGGCGGGCATCGGCGCCACCGGTGTGGCCGCCGCGTCGCTGCTGCGGCGGGGCCCGGCCGACACCCTGGTCGACGGGGCCTTGATCGCGGCCGGCGCCAACCTGGTCAACCTGTTCGACCTGCGCCCCGGGCGCGCGGTGAAGTTCGCCCTGCTGGCCGCCGCCCCGGCGCTGACCACCCCGGCCGCACCGCTGGTCGGCCCGTTGGTGGGGGCCTCCATCGCCCTGCTCCCCGACGAACTGGCCGAACGTTCCATGCTCGGCGACACGGGCGCCAACGCCTTGGGCGCCGCGCTGGGGGTGGCCGCCGTGGTGCGGGCCCCGCGACCGGTCCGGCTGGCCCTGCTCGGTGGCGTGAGCGCCCTGACCCTGGCCGGTGAGGTCACCGGCTTCTCCCGGGTGATCGACCGTGTGCCGCTGTTGCGCCGCCTGGACCACTGGGGTCGGTCGCCGACATGACCCGTGGTGTGGCCACGGCGGCCGCGCTCATCGCCGTGGTCACCGTGGGGGCGAGGTCGGCGGGTTTCGGTCGTACCGTCGTCTTCTCCCAGACGGTCGGTGACACCTGTCTGGGCACCGCCTACGTCACGGCGAACCAGCTGCCGGCGGTTCTGTTCGAGATCGTCATCGGTGGGGCCCTGACCGCCATGGTGGTCCCCGTCCTGGCGGTGGCGGTCCGGCGGGACGAACATGAACAGGTGCGGCACACCGTTTCCGCGCTGGTCACCTGGGTCCTGCTGCTCTCCCTGCCGCTGGCCGCCCTGTTGGCCCTGGCCTCGGTGCCGGCGATGACGCTGATGTTGGGGACGGGCCTGGGGTGTGATGGCGCCGCGTTGATCTCCCTGGCCGCGCGCATGCTCGTGGTGTTCGCCCCGCAGGTCGTCTTCTACGGGCTGGCCGCCGTGCTCTTCGGGGTGGCGCAGGCCCATCGGCGCTTCCTCGGTCCGGCCCTGGCCCCGTTGGTCTCCAGTCTGGTGGTGGTCGCCGCCTACCTGGCCTTCGTTCCCTTGGGGTCCGGACACCGTCAGGAACCGCAAACCCTGCCCCTCGGCGCCGAACTCACGCTCTCGTTGGGGACCACGGCGGGGGTGGTGGCCCTGTTCGTCACGGCGCTGGTGTCCGCCCGGGGCCTGGGGATCCGTCTCAGGGCACGCCTGACCTTCCCGCCCGGGGTGGGGGAGCGGGTGCGGTCCCTGGCCACCGCCTCCCTGCTGCCGTTGGTGGTGATGCAGGCGTCGCTCCTGTTGGCGGTGGTGTTGGCCAACCGGGGTGGGGGAGCGGGTGCGGCGGTGCACCACAGCTACGCGTGGGCGCTGTTCACCCTGCCCTACGGGGTGATCGCGGTGCCCGTGGCCACCAGTGCCTTCACCGAACTGGCGGTGGCGCACGCCGAACACGACCGGTCCCGGTTCGCCCGCTTGCTGGCGGGTGGGGTCAGGGCCGTGGTGGTGATCACCGCCGCGGCGGGCACCGCGCTGGCCGCGGCGGCCGGTCCGCTCGCGACGGTCCTGGCCCGGGTCGATCCCCTGCCCTTGGAACGAGGGCTGCTCGCCTACGCGCCCGGGGTGGTGGGTTTCGCGCTGGTGGCGCTGCTGAGCCGGGCCCTGTACGCCTCCCACGACGGCAGGCGGGCCGCCATCGCGCAGGTCACGGGGTGGCTGGTGGTCATGGTGTGCTCTTGTGCCCTGGTGTGGGCGTTGCCGGCCGGGTGGGCGATCACGGGGTTGGGCTCCGCCACCACCGTCGGTACGGGGCTGGCCGCGGTGCTGCTGTGCGCCGCGGTGATGAGTGTGCACGGACGTGACAGTCTGGCCGGACTGTCACGTTCGTTGGCGGCGGCGGTGCCGGCCGGGGTGGTCGGCGCGGTCGCGGGTAGGGCGGTGGCCGCGGTGTCGGCGCCGACCGGGGTCTGGGCGGCCGTGGGGACGGCGCTGGTGTCGGGCGGGGCGGCGCTGGTGGTGTTCGGCGCGGTCGTGGCCCTGTTGGACCGGTCGGCGGTGCGCGTGGTGAGCGGTCGGGCCCGGAAGGTACTCGAACGCAGGAGGGGGACACGGTGAACGGCAGGATCGCGCTGGTGGTCGGGACCAGTACCGGAGGTGTGGGCCGCCATGTGCGCTCGTTGGGGGCGGGGTTGCTCAGACGCGGATACCGGGTGGCGGTGGTCGGCCCGCCCGAGGTCGAGCGGGAGTTCGGTTTCACCGAGGCCGGGATGCGGTTCTCGCCGGTGCGGATCGGCACGGGGCCCTCATGGTCCGACCCCGGGGCGGTACTGCGGTTGCGGGCCGTGCTCGGTGGTGCGGACGTGGTGCACGCGCACGGTCTGCGCGCCGGTGCCCTGTGCGCCCTGGCCGGGGCGCGTCCGCTGGTGGTGACAGCGCACAACGGGCCGCCCCGGACGGAAGGGCCGCCGGCCGCGGTCTATCCGGTGCTGGAGCGGATCGTGGCGTTGCGCGCCGACGCCGTGCTGGGGGTCTCCGGTGACCTGGTGGAGCGGTTGCGGGCGGCGGGGGCCGAGGGCGCGCGCATGGCGGTGGTGGCGGCGCCGGGGACGGGGCGGGAGCTCAAGGGCCGTGAGGAGACCCGCCGCGACCTGGCGGTTTCACCGGAGAGACCATTGCTGCTCACGGTGGCGCGTCTGGCCGAGCAGAAGGGGATCGACATGCTGCTGGACGCGGCGTCGACGCTCGCCGGCCGGACGCCCGAACCGGTGGTGGTGATCGCCGGGGACGGACCGTTGTGGGGAGAGTTGCACGACGTGGCCGCGGAGATGGACGCGGACGTGCGCATGTTGGGTCGTCGTGACGACGTGGCGGACCTGTTGGCCGCCGCCGACGTGTTCTGTCTCACCAGCCGCTGGGAGGGTCCTTCCCTGGTGATCATGGAGGCTTTGCGGGCCGGTCTGCCGGTGGTGGCCACCCGGGTGGGCGGCATTCCCGATCTGTACGCGGGCACGGTGCTGATGGTGCCGCCCGGGGACCCTAGGGCGTTCGCCGCCGCGGTCGGGCGGGTGCTCGACGATCCCGGGCTCGCCGACGACCTGCGCGCGCGTTCACGCGAGGCGGCGCGGTCGTTGCCCACGGAGGAGGACGTGTTGGAGTCGGTGTGTTCGATCTACAAGACGGTGGCCCGATGGTGAGGGCGTTCGGCAAGGGGGATATGGCTCTCCGGAATGGTCGTTACCACCGTCGGGGCGACTTCCCCCCGGGCGTGGTTCATGGCATCCTGAGGACCGGCTCGGATGGCGTACCCTTTGTTGGTGCGCTTCTTGCGCCTGCTTCACCACGTGAGGGGAGTATCCCTGTCGCGGCGGCGCCGTCATCACGGACCACAACGTTGTGTTCCCGGTTCCGTCGGTCCACACCTTTGAGGTGCGGGCGGGAGAGACCTCCGGTTAGTTTTCGTGCGCGCACAACGCTCGCGCGCACCGACCGGAGGAGAATCCGTCAGTGAACGTTCCCCTGTGGGTCTGGGCTGCCACCATCGCGGCCATGATCCTGATCCTTGCCGTGGATCTGATCATCGTCGATCGCCCCTGGAGTAAGACCAAGGGCCCGATGGAATTCGGGATGAAGCAGGCCGGCTGGTGGGCGGTCTTCTACATCGGCCTCGCCGTGGTCTTCGGTTTCGGTGTCATGTACTTCGGCGGTGGCACCGCGGGTGCCGAGTACTTCGCCGGCTTCGTCACCGAGAAAAGCCTGAGCATCGACAACCTGTTCGTCTTCTATCTGTTGTTGACGGGCTTCGCGGTGCCCAAGAAGTACCAGCACGAGGTGTTGCTGGTCGGCATCGTCATCGCGATCGTGATGCGCGGCATCTTCATCGTCCTGGGCGCCCAGGTCATCAACGCCTGGAGCGAGGTCTTCTACCTCTTCGGCGTCTTCCTCATCTACACCGGTTACAAGATCATCCGGGACCACCTCAAGGGTGACGAGGACGACAAGGACTTCACGCAGACCCCGGTGGTCCGCCTGGTCAAGCGTTTCTGGCCGGTGACGAACGACTACCACGACGCCAAGATGACCGTGAAGCTCGACGGCCGTCGTCACGTGACCCCGATGCTGCTGGTGATCGTCGCGATCGGTGTCATCGACCTGGTCTTCGCCGTCGACTCCATCCCGGCGATCTTCGGTCTGACCCAGGACGCCTACATCGTCTTCACCGCCAACGCCTTCGCCCTGATGGGTCTGCGTCAGCTGTACTTCCTCCTGGCCGGTCTCATGGACCGCCTGGCCTACATCAGCTGGGGCCTGTCGGCGATCATGGTCTTCATCGGCGTGAAGATGATCCTGCACGCGCTGCACGAGAACGGCGTGCACGTCATCGAGGTCGGTATCGGCACCTCGCTGACCGTCATCCTGGGCATCATGACCATCACCATCATCGGCAGCCTGATCAAGTCGCGCTCGGACGAGGGCAAGGACAAGCGGGCCGAGGTGGAGACGGACAGCTCCGCCGACCGGTCCTGAGGGCCCTGGAGAACTTCAAAGAACCCCAGATATTCGAACGGTTGTTCGTCTATAGTGGTGGTGGTCTGACGCCGACGCGTCATGGCCACCACCACTTCTGCTTGGTGGAAGAAACCGTCACGGGCGATCGTTAGTCTTGGCGGACGGGGGAGGTGACCCCCTCCCCACATCCCCGCCATGGCCCGGACGGGCCTGCGACCGCCGTACCGCGAAGGATGTCTCACTCGATGGTCGAACAACTGGTGGTCCGTGGAGCACGGGAGCACAACCTCAAGGACGTCTCCCTGGATCTGCCCCGCGACTCCATGATCGTGTTCACGGGCCTCTCCGGCTCGGGCAAGTCCTCACTCGCCTTCGACACGATCTTCGCCGAGGGCCAGCGCCGCTATGTCGAGTCACTGTCGGCGTACGCCCGTCAGTTCCTCGGACAGATGGACAAACCCGACGTCGATTTCATCGAGGGCCTCTCGCCCGCGGTCTCCATCGACCAGAAGTCCACCAGCCGCAACCCGCGTTCCACGGTGGGGACCATCACCGAGGTCTACGACTACCTGCGCCTGTTGTGGGCGCGCGTGGGCGTGCCGCACTGCCCAGAGTGCCACCGCGAGATCGCCCGGCAGAGCCCTCAGCAGATCGTCGATCGGGTCATGGAGATGACCGAGGGCACCCGTTTCCAGGTGCTCGCCCCGGTCGTGCGCGGCCGTAAGGGCGAGTACGTCGAACTCTTCAAGGACCTGCAGTCCAAGGGCTTCACCCGCGCCATGGTCGACGGCCGGGCGGTGCGCCTGGACGAGACGCCCAAGCTGGGACGCTACGACAAGCACGAGATCTCCGTGGTCGTGGACCGTCTCAGCGTCAAGCCCGGATCCCTGGGTCGACTCACCGACTCGGTCGAAACGGCGCTGAAGCTGGCCGGGGGCACCATCGTCCTGGACTTCGTCGACCTGGAGAACGACGACCCCGAGCGGGAGAAGGTCTTCTCCGAGCACCTGTACTGCCCCTACGACGACCTGTCCTTCGAGCAGCTCGAACCGCGTTCCTTCTCCTTCAACGCCCCCTACGGCGCCTGCCCCGACTGCTCCGGTCTGGGCACCCGCATGGAGGTCGACGGCGACCTGCTCGTGCCCGACCCGGAGAAGACGCTCGCCGACGGCGCCATCGCCCCCTGGTCGGGCGGCCCGAACGGCGGTTACTGGGAACGCATCCTCAAGGCCCTGGGCGAGGCCATCGGCTTCGACACCGACACCGCCTGGGAGCGACTGCCCCGGCAGGCCCGCAAGGCCATCCTGGAGGGGCACGACACCCAGGTCCACGTGAGCTACCGCAACCGGTACGGGCGCAGCCGCTCCTACTACACCGAGTTCGAGGGCGTGGTGCCCTGGGTGAAGCGTCGTCACTCCGAGGTGGAGAGCGACCACACCCGTGAGCGCCTCGAAGGCTACATGCGCAGCGTGCCCTGCCCCACCTGCGAGGGCACCCGGCTCAAGCCGGTGGTGCGCGCGGTGACGATCGGCGGCAGGTCCATCGCCGACGTCGCCTCGATGTCGCTGAGCGAGAGCGCCGCCTTCCTGGCCGACCTGAGGCTTTCGGACCGCGACATGGTCATCGCCGCGCAGGTGCTCAAGGAGATCAACGCCCGCCTGGGCTTCCTGCTGGACGTGGGGCTGGACTACCTCAGCCTGGCCCGCTCCTCGGGTTCGCTGTCGGGTGGTGAGGCCCAGCGCATCCGTCTGGCGACCCAGATCGGCTCCGGCCTGGTGGGTGTCCTCTACGTCCTGGACGAGCCCTCCATCGGGCTGCACCAGCGCGACAACGCCCGCCTGTTGGAGACCCTGCAGCGGCTGCGCGACATCGGCAACACCCTCATCGTGGTCGAGCACGACGAGGACACCATCCGAGCCGCCGACTGGATCGTCGACATCGGCCCCGGCGCCGGCGAGCACGGCGGGCACGTGGTGGTCTCCGGCATCGTCGACGAGCTCTACACCGCCACCGACTCGCTGACCGGCGACTACCTGTCGGGACGGCGCGTCATCGAGTTGCCCGAGAAGCGTCGTCCCCTGACCAAGGGGCACGAGTTGGTGGTGCGCGGGGCCCGGGAGAACAACCTGGAGGGCATCGACGTCACCTTTCCGCTGGGCGTGTTCACCGCCGTCACCGGGGTGTCCGGTTCGGGCAAGTCCACGCTGGTCAACGAGATCCTGTACAAGGCGTTGGCCAAGGAGCTCAACGGCGCCCGCGACGTGCCCGGGCGGCACCTGCGGGTCAACGGGATGGGCAAGGTCGACAAGGTGGTGCACGTCGACCAGAGCCCCATCGGTCGTACCCCGCGCTCCAACCCGGCCACCTATTCCGGGGTCTTCGACCACGTGCGCAAGCTGTTCGCGCAGACCACCGACGCCAAGACACGCGGCTACCAGCCGGGCCGGTTCTCCTTCAACGTCAAGGGCGGACGCTGCGAGTCCTGCTCCGGTGACGGCACGCTCAAGATCGAGATGCAGTTCCTGCCCGACGTGTACGTGCCCTGCGAGGTGTGCCACGGCGCCCGGTACAACCGGGAGACCCTGCAGGTGAAGTACAAGGGCAAGAACATCTCCGAGGTGTTGGAGATGCCGATCGCCGAGGCCCTGGAGTTCTTCGAGCCGATCAACGCGATCCGGCGCCACCTGCAGACGCTCGTGGACGTCGGCCTGGGGTACGTGCGGTTGGGGCAGCCCGCCACCACGCTCTCCGGCGGTGAGGCCCAGCGGGTCAAGCTCGCCTCCGAGCTGCAGCGCCGATCCACCGGCAAGACCGTGTACGTGCTGGACGAGCCCACCACGGGTCTGCACTTCGAGGACATCCGCAAGCTGCTGGGCGTGCTCGACAGGCTCACCGAGAGCGGCAACACCGTGATCGTCATCGAGCACAACCTCGACGTGATCAAGACCGCCGACCACGTCATCGACATGGGCCCCGAGGGCGGCTCCGGCGGTGGCCTGGTGGTCGCGCAGGGCACCCCGGAGGAGGTCGGCGCGGTCGCGGAGTCCTACACCGGACGCTTCCTCGCCAAGATGCTCTGAGGCCGTCGCCGAGCGGGGGCCGGGACGGGGCACCCCACCTGAGCTACTACAGTTCGTAGTGGACTTTCAGGCGCAGGTGAGGAGCGTTCGGTCGTGGCCGGAATGAGGACATGCGGGTGCGGGATGAGCAGGCGACGTCTGCTCGGTGCGGCGGGCGCGGCCACGGCCGTCGGTGCCGTGAGCGCCTGCGGGGAACCTCCCGAACCGCAGGAGGTGCGCCGCGGCCAGGTGATCGGCCAGACCACCGAGGTTCCCGAGGGCGGCGGAACGGTGTTCAGCCACAGCAAACTGGTGGTGACCCAGCCGGAGAAGGGTGAGTTCAAGGCCTTCGACGCCGCCTGCACCCACGGTGGTTGCACGGTCCAGGAGGTGGACGAGGAGCTGATCCGGTGCCTGTGCCACGGCAGCGAGTTCGACTACACCTCAGGCGAACCGGTGGCCGGGCCCGCCCGGGACCCCCTGGAGCCGTTCACCGTCACCATCGACGGCACCGACATCATCCTGGATTAGCGGATCTCGGATCCGACATGAGGGAGCCCCGACCGGATGTGACCGGGCGGGGCTCCCTCATGTTCGAGAGGACGCGGGGGCTCAGGCCTCTTCCGGGTCCCCCGAGCGTGCGTCGCCGTTGCTCTGGTGCACGGCGCCTGAGGCGGCGGTGGCACGGCGGAAGGCCGAGGTGGGGAACCGCGCGGCGTAGTCGGACTCTTCCTCTTCGCCGCTGGAGACGAACTCGGTGCGCTTGCGCGGCAGCGACTGCGGGTAGTGCGTGGCCAACCAGGTGACGAGGTGCTCGCGGATCTCGCAGGCGACGTTCCACTGACCGCCGGTGTCGGCGGCGGTGGCGACCACGCGGACCACGACCTCACCGGACTCGCTGATGTTCACGACCTGGCAGGACCAGCTGCGGCCGTCCCAGTTCTTGCTGGAGGTGATGAGCTTGCCGGCCTCCTCGCGGAGTTCGGCGATGGGCACCTCCCAGTCCAGGGGGAACTCGACCTTGGCGGTGATGTTGGTGCCGGACTTGGTCCAGTTCTCGAAGCTGGTCGTGGTGAAGTTGAGGACCGGGACCACCAGTCGGCGCTCGTCCCAGATCTTGATGGTGACGTTGACCAGGCTCAGTTCCTCGACCCGGCCCCATTCGCCCTCGACCACGACGACGTCGCCGATGCGCAGGGCGTCGCTGAAGGCCAGCTGGAGTCCGGCGAACAGGTTGCCCAGGGTCGACTGCGCGGCGACACCGGCGACGATACCGATGACACCGGCCGAGGCCAGGAGTCCGGCCCCCAGAGCGCGCACGGAGTCGAAGGTGAAGAGGATGGCGGCGATCGCCAGGACCACGATGATGGACGTGACGACGCGGCGCAGCAGGCGGACCTGGGTCTGGAGCCTGCGGGCGCGGCGGTCGGCGTCGCCGTTGCTGACGGACAGGCGCTGCAACACCATGTCGGTGGCGGCGTAGGCCAGGCTGAGGCCCAACGCGGTCAGCGAGCCGATCATCAGGATCCGCATCGCGTGTTCGATGGTGGAGTAGGTGCTCCAACCCACGTCGCCCACGCTGGGCAAGGCCAGGTTCGCGCCGACCACCGCGGCCGCGGTGTAGGCGGTCACGGCCGAACGCGAGACCACGTAGCGGGCCATCGGCCAGATCTTGCCCAACTTGTGGTTGAGCACCCAGTGCAGCACGAAGACGAGGGCCATGGAGACCGCGACGGCGATGCCGATCGCGATCCAGTGCGCAACGGTCACGGCGTGGACCTCCTTGTCGTCAATGTCGGGAAGTTGCTGAGTTACTCGCCCAACTTAGGGCATGTGGATACTCAATCGTGACGTTTGAGTGAACGATCATTGTGATTCGCGGAGGTAGGTGGGCCCTCGGACGTCGGGCAGGTGGCCGTCTGTCCTCGCGACCCACCAGAATGGGGGCATGGCTGCGACTCCTCACCTGCGACCGGCACCAGGATCGATCCCGACCGAACCGGGCGTCTACCGATTCAAGGACACCGCCGGCCACGTCATCTACGTGGGCAAGGCCAAGAACCTGCGGTCACGCCTGTCCTCCTACTTCCGTGACTTCGCGGGGCTGCACCCGCGCACCCAGCAGATGGTCTCCACCGCCGCCGACGTGGACTGGACCATCGTCGGTACCGAGGTCGAGGCGCTTCAGCTGGAGTACTCCTGGATCAAGCAGTACAACCCGCGCTTCAACGTCAAGTACCGCGACGACAAGAGCTACCCCTACCTGGCGGTGACCCTCAACGAGGAGTTCCCACGAGTACAGGTGATGCGCGGAGCCAAACGCAAGGGGGTGCGGTACTTCGGCCCGTACTCGCACGCCTGGGCCATCCGCGAGACCGTCGACCTGATGCTGCGGGTCTTTCCGGTGCGCACCTGCTCCGCCGGGGTGTTCCGGGGGGCGCGCAACAGCGGCCGGCCCTGCCTGCTCGGGTACATCGGCAAGTGCGTCGCCCCATGCGTGGGAAAGGCCACACCCGAGGAACACCGTGACCTGGCCGAGGACTTCTGTTCGTTCATGGCCGGGGACACCGGACGCTTCATCCGCGACCTGGAGGGCCGGATGAAGGAGGCGGCCAAGGAACAGGAGTACGAGCGGGCCGCGCGGATCCGCGACGACATCGAGGCCCTGCGCGCCGCCCTGGAGAAGCAGGCCGTGGTCCTGCCCGACTCCACCGACTGCGATGTCATCTCCATGGCCGAGGACCCGTTGGAGGCCGCGGTCCAGATCTTCCACGTGCGCGGCGGCCGGATCCGTGGTCGACGCGGGTACGTGGTCGACCGGGTCACCGACGCCGACTCCGGCGATCTCATGCAGACCTTCCTGCGTCAGATCTACGGCGGCCTGGACGGTGGGGAGGAGACCGAGGGCACGGGTACCTCGGTGCCGCGCGAGGTCCTGGTCTCCCACGAACCCGTCGACCAAGACGCCGTCGCCCGATGGCTGTCCGGACACCGCGGTTCCACGGTGGACCTTCGGGTGCCGCGACGGGGCGACAAGAAGTCCCTCATGGAGACGGTCGACAAGAACGCCAAGGAGGCACTGGCCCGGCACAAGACGCACCGTGCCGGCGACCTGAGCACGCGTTCTCGGGCCCTCAACGAGATCCAGGAGGCCCTGGACCTGACCGAGGCCCCGCTGCGCATCGAGTGCTTCGACATCTCCAACCTGCAGGGTGAACACGTGGTCGCCTCCATGGTGGTGTTCGAGGACGGGCTGGCGCGCAAGTCCGAGTACCGGCGCTTCTCGGTGCGCGGCAGCGGCGAGGGCGGGAGGGAACTGCACGACGTGGCGGCCATGTACGAGGTGGTCAAGCGTCGGTTCCGCCGTTACCTGGAGGAGAGCTCCAAGGCCGGTGAACTCGCCCGCATGGGTGAGACCGGCGACCATGGCGCCCCGCCGGACCAGGCCGAGGGCGAGCCGGTGCCCGGCAAGTTCGCCTATCCGCCCAACCTGGTGGTGGTGGACGGTGCCCGGCCCCAGGCCGAGGCGGCCCGGCGGGCCCTGGACGAACTGGGCATCGAGGACGTGGCCGTGTGCGGTCTGGCCAAGCGGCTGGAGGAGGTGTGGCTTCCCGACGACGAGGATCCGGTGATCCTTCCGCGCAACGGGGAGGGGCTCTACCTGCTCCAACGGGTGCGCGACGAGGCCCACCGGTTCGCCATCCGCTACCACCGGCAAAAGCGTGCCAAGGCGCTCACCGGCAGCAGCCTGGACGAGCTGCCCGGGCTGGGCCCGGCCCGGCGGAGCGCGCTCATCAAGGAGTTCGGCTCGGTGAAAAGATTGGCCGAGGCCGATGCCGAGGAGATCGCGGCCGTTCCCGGAATCGGTGCCAAGCTGGCAGAGGCGGTACACGCGCACCTGTCCGGTGGCCCCGCCGGACAGGGTGGGAAGGGCCCGGGGGCGACGGCAGAGCAGAGTACCGACGGGGGAGGAGACAAATGACGGTCGAACTGGGTGGGGTACTTCCACCCGAGGTGGTCGTCGTCACCGGCATGTCCGGTGCGGGACGCAGTACGGCGGCCAGGGCGCTGGAGGACCTGGACTGGTTCGTGGTGGACAACCTGCCGCCGGGGCTGTTGCCGACGATGATCGAGCTGGCGGGCCGCACCCACGGTGCGGTACCGCGGGTGGCGGTGGTGGTGGACGTGCGTTCGCTGGCCTTCACCGAGGACCTGCTGTCCACGGTCGAGGAGTTGCGCAAGCGCGACATGACCGCGCGCGTGCTGTTCCTGGAGGCCTCCGACGAGGCCCTGGTCCGTCGATTCGAGGGGGTGCGCCGGCCCCACCCCCTGCAGGCCGAGGGACGTCTGACCGACGGGATCGTCCGTGAGCGCGAGACCCTGCTCGCGATCCGGGGCGAGGCCGACCTGGTCATCGACACCTCCCAGCTCAACGTGCACCAGCTCAAGGCGAGGGTGATCGGGTTCTTCGGGGAGAGCGACGAGGCGCGCACCCGCGCCAACGTGGTCTCCTTCGGGTTCAAGCACGGTCTGCCGGTCGACGCCGACCTGGTGTTGGACTGTCGTTTCCTGCCCAACCCCCACTGGGTGCCCGAGCTCAGGCCCATGAACGGGCGTGACGAGCCGGTGCGTGACTACGTCCTCTCCCAGGACGGCGCCAAGGAGATGTTGGAGGCCTATGTCGAGGTCCTCAAGCTGACCATCGCCGGCTACCAGCGCGAGGGCAAGCACTACATGACCCTGGCCGTGGGCTGTACCGGGGGTAAGCATCGCAGCGTGGCCATGGCGGAGCAGTTCGCCGAGAGACTGCGCGGACAAGGGGTGGACGTCAACGTCGTTCACCGCGACGTCGGCCGCGAGTGACCAGGAGGATCCCGGCCCGAAACCGCGCCGACACCGTCCGGTGAACCGAATCGCCAAGAGGGGCGTCTTCACTTACATTGGCCCGATCACGGTCGGTTCCTCGGCCCCGTGCAGGGACTCGGGCACGGTGGGCCGGGGTGTCCGTTGGACCAGGGGACGAGGGGACAGGCCGAAGGCATGCCGAAGAGCACCGAGCCGGACGAACCAGATGAACCGGACGGGGAGGACGTTTCGCGTCCACCCCGGGTGGTGGCGCTGGGAGGCGGACACGGCCTGTACGCCTCGCTGTCGGCGTTGCGCAGGGTGACCACCGACGTCACCGCGATCGTGACCGTGGCCGACGACGGCGGCTCCAGCGGTCGTCTACGCGAGGAGTTGGGGGTGCTTCCGCCGGGGGACCTGCGGATGGCGCTGGCGGCCCTGTGCGGGGACGACGAGTGGGGCCACACGTGGACCCAGGTCCTGCAGCACCGCTTCCGATCCGAGGGCGACCTGCACGGTCACGCCGTCGGCAACCTGCTGATCGTGGCGTTGTGGGAGCTGCTGGGCGACTCCGTGGCGGGCCTGGACTGGGTGGGGCAACTGCTCGGTGCCCACGGCCGGGTCCTGCCGATGTCATCGGTGCCGTTGGAGATCTCCGCCGAGGTGGCGGGGCTGGACCCCGATCGACCCGACGAACTCACCACGGTGCGCGGCCAGGTGGCCTGTGCGAGCACCAACGGGCGGGTGCGTTCGGTGTCGCTGCTGCCCGAGGAACCCCCTGCCAGCACACAGGCGGTCAAGGCGGTCAGGGAGGCCGACTGGGTGGTGTTCGGCCCCGGGTCCTGGTTCACCAGCGTCCTGCCGCACCTGCTGGTCCCCGAACTGGCGAACGCCCTGGTCACCACGCGGGCCAAGCGGATGGTGGCGTTGAACCTGTCGCCGCAGAAGGGCGAGACCGACGGCTTCCGCCCGGAGACCTACCTGGAGGTGCTGCGCGAACACGCGCCCAAACTCGGGGTGGACGTGGTGCTCGCCGACATCGGGATGGTCGAGGACCCGTTCCCGCTCATGTCGGTGGTCGGTGAGCTGGGCGGCCGGCTGGAGTTGGCCGACCTGAGCCGCGGCGATGGAACGCCTCGGCACGACTCCGACAAGCTCGCCGCGGCGTTCGAACGCGTACTGACCTCCCCCGAGGAGGACGAACCTTGACGGTCCGGGTTCGTGTCGACCCTCATCGGGGAAGGGCGATCGCATGACCGACGAGCACCGTATCCACCTGGAACGTGTCTATGACGAGGTCCGCGCTCGAAAGCATTCCGAGGAGGAGCCGCCGCCCGGTGAGCGTTTCCTCGTGGATCGCGTGTGGCCGCGCGGGGTGAGCAAGGACGCCATGGCGGACGTCACCTGGCTCAAGGACGTGGCGCCCGGTTCGGACCTGCGCACCTGGTTCGGGCACGACCCGGATCGCTTCGAGGAGTTCGCCGAGCGGTACCGCACCGAACTGGAGGAGAACTCCGGGGCGCTCGAACCCCTACTGAAGGCGGCCGAGCGGGGACGGGTGACCCTGCTGTACGCGGCCAAGGACACCGAGCACAACCACGCGATCGTGCTGCGCGACCATCTGGAGACCCTCAGGGGCTCGAAGGGATCCAAGGGTTCGAGGGGCAATTGACCCCACATCGCCACGAAGGCCGACACGCCGCCTGTGACCTGGGGCGGCGGATCGACGACACGCCGTACAGGGGTCGGTACGAGGGCCCGGGTCACGTAGTCTGCGACGAGTAGGTCGCCCGGTTCCCACACCGGGCGGCGGTGGCCGGTGTGGGGTGTGAACACCGGTTTCCTGACAGCTCAAGGGGAGGATCGCGGCGATGGCGATGACCGGCGTGGTGAAGGACGAGTTGAGCCGTCTGGCGATTCTCAAGCCATGCTGCCGTAAGGCGGAAGTGTCCACCATCCTGCGCTTCACCGGAGGCCTGCATCTCGTGGGCGGCCGGATCGTGATCGAGGCGGAGTTGGACACGGGGGCGGCCGCGCGCCGGTTGCGCAAGGACATCTCGGAGGTCTTCGGGCACGAGTCCGAGGTGGTCGTGCTGTCCCCGAGCGGGTTGCGCAAGGGCAACCGGTACGTGGTGCGGGTGATCAAGGACGGCGAGTCCCTGGCCCGGCAGACCGGCTTGGTGGACAACAACGGTCGTCCGGTGCGGGGGTTGCCGCGGCACGTGGTCGCCGGTGGCGCCTGTGACTCGGAGTCGGCCTGGCGTGGAGCCTTCATCGCGCACGGCTCCCTCACCGAACCGGGCCGGTCGATGTCGCTGGAGGTCACCTGCCCCGGACCGGAGGCGGCGCTGGCCCTGGTGGGCGCGGCCCGTCGACTCAAGGTGCACGCCAAGGCCCGCGAGGTGCGCGGGGTGGACCGGGTGGTGGTCCGCGATGGCGACTCCATCGGGGCGTTGCTGACCCTGCTGGGCGCCCACCAGAGTGTGCTGGCCTGGGAGGAGCGGCGGATGCGCCGTGAGGTGCGCGCCACCGCCAACCGTCTGGCCAACTTCGACGACGCCAACCTGCGGCGCAGCGCCCGCGCGGCGGTCGCGGCGGGTGCTCGTGTGGAGCGGGCCCTGGAGATCCTGGGGGAGGACGCCCCCAAGCACCTGGTGGCCGCCGGTCAGTTGCGGTTGGCGCACAAGCAGGCCTCGCTGGAGGAACTGGGACAGCTCTCGGTGCCGCCACTGACCAAGGACGCCATCGCCGGGCGTATCCGGCGGCTGCTGGCCATGGCGGACAAGCGGGCGGGCGACCTGGGCATCGAGGGGACAGAGGCGAACCTCACCCCGGACATGATGGTGCCCTGAGGACGTAGGACCCCTCGGTTGGGTTCGTACGCCCCCGGTTTCGGAGCGCCGGAGATGTTCACCTTTGTTAACTGCGGAAACTCCCGGATAACTTCCGAAAATGGTATAGACCTCTTTGGTTCGTGGTGCCAGGATGGGTAGTGAATCCGCGAGGGTGGAAGGGTCGTCGAGCGTGGGGTCCGAGCGGTTCTCCGCCGGCGCTCCGCTAGGCTCTTTGTGAACACCTGTTATGCGTTCACGCTGTTCAACATGGTCGATCCGGGTCGTGCAGGCCTTGGATCCCCCGGACGTGAACGCCCGGGTGAAACTGCTGTGCGATGAATGAGGAGAATGGTTCCGTGACCATCCGTGTAGGCATCAACGGCTTCGGTCGTATCGGCCGCAATTTCTGGCGTGCGGTCGCCGCCGCTGGCAGCGACATCGAAATCGTCGCGGTCAACGACCTCACCGACACCAAGACGCTCGCGCACCTGCTCAAGTACGACACCGTCCTCGGCACCCTGCAGGTCGACGTCGAGGCCGGCGAGGACTTCATTCGCGTCGGCGACAAGACCGTCAAGGTCCTCGCCCAGCGCGACCCCGCCCAGCTGCCCTGGGCCGACCTGAACGTGGACGTGGTCGTGGAGTCCACCGGCATCTTCACCAAGGCCGAGGACGCGCAGAAGCACATCGACGCCGGTGCCAAGAAGGTCATCATCTCCGCCCCGGCCAAGGGCGAGGACATCACCGTCGTCATGGGCGTCAACGACGACAAGTACGACGCCGCCAACCACCACATCATCTCCAACGCCTCCTGCACCACCAACTGTGTGGCGCCCATGGCGAAGGTGCTGCTGGACAACTTCGGTTTCCAGCAGGGCTTCATGACCACGGTGCACGCGTACACCAACGACCAGGTCATCCTGGACCTGCCGCACAAGGACCTGCGTCGCGCCCGCGCCGCCGCGCAGAACATCATCCCCACCAGCACCGGTGCCGCCAAGGCCACCGCCCTGGCCATCCCGGAGTTGGCGGGCAAGCTGGACGGCATGGCCATGCGCGTGCCCGTGCCGGACGGCTCGGCCACCGACCTGGTCGTCACCGTGGACCGTGAGGTCACCAAGGACGAGGTCAACGCCGCGTTCAAGGCCGCCGCCGAGGGCCCGCTCAAGGACGTGCTCGTCTACACGGAGGACCCGATCGTCTCCTCCGACATCGTCGGCACCGCGCCCTCCTGCACCCTGGACGCCGGCATGACCATGGTCATGGGCAACCAGGTCAAGATCCTGGGCTGGTACGACAACGAGTTCGGTTACTCCAACCGCCTGGTCGACCTGACCAAGCTGGTCGGCTCCAACCTGTAACCACGGGTATCTCACGGCTCATGGCCGCGCACGCCTGACACGGCACCCCTACCGCCCGGCGCGGTAGGGGTGCCGTCGCGTGCGTGCCCCCAGACTTCACAAACTCCAACGAGGAGACCAACATGCGGACGATCGACGACCTCGACGTCTCCGGAAAGCGCGTGTTCGTCCGGGCCGACCTGAACGTGCCCCTGGACGGCGAGCGCATCGCCGACGACGGGCGCATCAGGGCCGCCCTGCCCACCATCACCAAGCTGCGCGAGCGCGGTGCCCGCGTCATCGTCGCCGCCCACCTGGGTCGACCCAAGGGCGCCCCGGACCCGAAGTTCTCGCTGCGCCCCGTCGCCGCCCGCCTGGGCGAGCTGCTCGGCACCGAGGTCGCCTTCGCCACCGACACCGCCGGTGAGTCCGCCCTCGCCACCGCCGAGGCCCTGACCGACGGTCAGGTCGCGCTGCTGGAGAACGTGCGCTTCGAGCCCGGTGAGACCAGCAAGGACGACGCCGAGCGCGGCGAGCTCGCCGACCGCTTCGCCAGGCTGGCCGACCTGTACGTGGGCGACGCCTTCGGTGCCGTGCACCGCAAGCACGCCAGCGTCTACGACCTGCCCGGCAAGCTCCCGCACGCCGTGGGCGGTCTGGTGCTGACCGAGGTCGAGGTGCTCAAGAAGCTCACCGGTGACCCGCAGCGCCCCTACGCCGTCGTCCTCGGCGGCTCCAAGGTCTCCGACAAGCTCGGTGTCATCGACAACCTCCTGGGCACCGCCGACCGTCTGCTCATCGGCGGCGGCATGGTGTTCACCTTCCTCAAGGCCAAGGGCTACGAGGTGGGCTCCAGTCTCCTGGAGGCCGACCAGCTCGACACGGTCCGCGGCTACCTTGAGCGCGCCGAGCGCGAGGGCGTGGAGATCGTCCTGCCGGTGGACGTGGTGGCCGCCGAGAAGTTCGCCGCCGACGCCCCGCACGACGACGTCGACGTCGACGCCATCCCGGCCGACCGGATGGGTCTGGACATCGGCCCCAAGAGCAGGCTCCTGTTCGCGGAGAAGCTGGCCGACACCAAGACGGTCTTCTGGAACGGCCCCATGGGCGTGTTCGAGATGGAGCCCTACGCCGGCGGCACCCGTGCCCTGGCCAAGGCGCTCATCGACTCCGACGCCTTCACCGTCGTCGGTGGTGGTGACTCGGCCGCGGCCGTGCGCGCCCTGGGCTTCGACGAGGCGGCCTTCGGTCACATCTCCACCGGGGGCGGTGCCAGTCTTGAGTACCTGGAGGGCAAGGACCTGCCCGGCATCGACGCCCTCGCCGAATAGCCTCGGCACCATCCACAAGACCTCGTAAGGAAGTGACGACGATGTCCAAGCGCCTGCCGCTCATCGCGGGCAACTGGAAGATGAACAACAACCACCTGGAGGCGATCGCGCTCGTCCAGAAGCTGTCCTTCGCCCTGAACGACAAGGACTACGACAAGGCCGAGGTCGTCGTGGTACCGCCCTTCACCGACCTGCGCAGCGTGCAGACGCTGGTGGACGGGGACAGGCTGAGCATCAAGTTCGGTGCTCAGGACATCTCCGCCCACGACAAGGGCGCCTACACCGGTGAGATCTCCGGTTCGATGCTCGCCAAGTTGGAATGCTCCTACGTGCTGGTGGGCCACTCCGAGCGTCGTGAGTACCACGCCGAGGACGACGCCCTGGTCAACGCCAAGGTCAAGGCCGCGTTCAAGAACGGCATCGTGCCGATCCTGTGCGTGGGCGAGGGCCTGGAGGTCCGCAAGGCGGGACAGCAGGTCGAGCACGTCCTGGCCCAGTTGGACGGTGCCCTGAAGGAGGTCCCCGCCGAGCAGGCCGAACGGATCGTCGTGGCCTACGAGCCGGTGTGGGCCATCGGTACCGGTGAGGTCGCCACCCCCGAGGACGCCCAGGAGGTGTGCGCGGCCATTCGCGTGCGTCTGTCCGAGCTGTACTCCGGTGAGGTCTCCGAGGCCGCGCGCATCCTCTACGGCGGTTCGGTCAAGGGCGACAACATGGCCGGCATCATGGCCAAGGACGACGTCGACGGCGGCCTGGTCGGTGGCGCCAGTTTGAAGGCGGACGAGTTCGCCAAGGTGATCCGTTTCGGAGAGAACGGCTGACCGAACGTCTTGTTTCGCCCCATCCGTCACGCTCCGATGTCCAAGCGTGACGGATGGGGTGCCCGACAGGTGCACGGTTCGGGCTAGACTTCGCTCAGGGGTTCACCGTGCCTCGCGGTTGACCCTTCCGTGTCCGCAGGGCGCGGTAAAATCTGAAAACGTCCCCGGCTCTCCTCCTTCCACGGCCCGCTCCCGGACGGCACCCTCATGTCGTCGCAGGTGATGGGTGGGGAAAGGGGGGCCGAGGTGTCCATCCCCCCGCTGCGGGGTCGAGCTACGGGTGAGCGTGTGATCCTCGGTCTGTCCATCTTCGTGATGCTTCTCAGTGTGCTGCTGGTCCTCCTCGTGCTGATGCACAAGGGCAAGGGCGGTGGCCTTTCCGACATGTTCGGCGGTGGCGTCACGTCCTCGCTCGGTGGGTCTTCGGTGGTCGAGCGCAACCTCGACCGGATGACCGTCGGCGTGGGGGTCGTGTGGATCGTGACGATCGTCGTTCTCGGCCTGCTGATCAACCGGGGGATGTAGCGCCGGTCGCGTTCCCTCGTCCACAGTCAAGCTCGCCCGAGTCAACCGGTGAGCGAGTTCGCCGAAGGAGTTTTTCGTGGGTAGTGGCAGTGCCATCCGTGGCAGCCGAGTCGGAGCCGGCCCGATGGGCGAGGCGGAGCGGGGCGAGGCCGCTCCGCGAGTGAGGGTTCCGTTCTACTGTGCGAACTTGCACGAGGTCGTTCCCAGTTTCGCCAGCGAGGCCGCGGTCCCCGATGAGTGGGATTGCCCGCGTTGCGGTTTCCCCTCGGGCAAGGACAAGGCCAACCCGCCGGCGCCGCCTCGTACCGAGCCGTACAAGACGCACCTGGCGTACGTGAAGGAGCGGCGTAGCGAGGAGGAGGGCAAACTCATCCTGGATGAGGCGCTCGCCAAGCTGCGCGCCGACCGCGCCGCGGTGGAGGCTCACATGAAAGCCTCCCAGAACTGATCTACCGGATTCTCCGGATCATCGTCGGGGCCCGCGCCGAACGCGCGGGCCCCGACATGTTTCTCAGGGGGACACGGTTTTCAGGAGGCACGGTCTCCGGGCGGTGGGGGTACATGAGAAGCGCTACGACTTTCTCATTCACGAGACCGGTGTGGCTGGTGGGAAATACGATGACCGACGCACCCCCGAAGCCCCCTTGCCTTGAGGAGATGGTGTCGATGTCCACGTGCCCCACCGGAGGAGACCACGACTGGATCCTCGGCGACGACCGTAAGTTCCAGTGCGCCAAGTGCGGGGCTCAGAGCGCCAGGCGGCTCTGAGGCGTTTCACCCGGTCGGGCCGTCCCACCCTCATCCGGCTCGTTCTTGGCCCTGGCCCTCCAGGTCACCGGCACACCCAGACTCTCGGCCACACCCTTGGCCCACCGTTCCAGCGGCGCGAAGCGGTCGGGGCCCTCCTCGGCGAGCATCGTCCACCCTCGGTAGACCACTCCGTCCTGAACCAGGACCTCACCGTCGACTTCGAGGACCGTCTCGTACTCACGTGTACCGCGTCTCATGGGCAGGACTGTAGCGGTCGCCGCCACCCGACATCAGGCATTTCACGCAATCCATACTCCAAGACGGACACCGTGCCACAAAACCTGGCACAGTAGGGTGAGTCGGCGCACAAAGCGCCCCCCGAACTTGAAAGAATGGGGACATGGCTTCCCCCGAACACTCGGAACTCCCCTCCGACGCACCGGGCCTTCCCTCCGACCTGACCGGGGCCCCCGGGAGCGTGTCCCACCTACGCCGCTACGTCAGTCTGCGCGGGCCCAACGCCCGTATGTGGATGACCGCCGCCTACTTCTCCGCCGCGCTCACCCTGGGCTTCCTCGTGGTGGTGGGTTCGATGATCTGGCACGTGGCCAAGGAGGAGAGCACGGTCGGTTCGGTCTCCCTGTGGGCCTTCGCGGCGCTCATGATGTTCTTCATCGGCCCGGGCGGCAACGTGTTCCTCGTGCGAGGGCTGCCCCAGCGCATCACCCGCCAGGGCATCAGTGCCGACAGCGACGGCGTCACGGTCCTGCAGGAACGCAAGTGGTGGTTCCCCGGGGAGGGCGCCTTCATCGCCTGGCCGGAGATCCACCGCATCCGTGAGGTGCACACCGGTGGGCGCCGGATCCTGTACTTCATCGAGTTCGCGCTGGACACCCACCGCACCGAATCCGAACTGCCGAGCTGGGCCGAGAGCGCCGAGAGTCTCGATCTGGAGGCCGACCCCGACGCGGCCACGCAGTTCTACGTGCAGGTGCCCCGCGAACACAAGGAACAGATCCTGCGCATGTTCGAACGGACCGCACCACTGCCCGCCATCGTCGAACGCAGCGCGCCACTACGCTGAACGACCGTTGAGTCGACGGGTGAGCTCGTCGGCGGCGTCGCGCACCCGCGCCGCGAGCGCGCCCGGTGTCACCGGTCGGGCGCTGGGCACGGTGAGGCTGATCGCCGCCGCGGGGCGTCCGTTGTGGTCGGCCGCGGCCGCCGCCACCGACACGAATCCCTCCGTGACCTGGCCGTCCTCCAACGACCAGCCCTGCCCGCCCTCCTCGGCCAGTAGTGTGCGCAGGTCGCCGGGGGAGCTCGGTCCGCGGCCGGTGCGGTCGGTGAAGGCCGCCGCGTTCGGGTACAGGGCACGCACCTGGGCCCGTGGCAGCCGGGCCAGCATCGCCCGACCCGACGCCGTCAGGTGGGCGGGAAGTCGCACACCCACTCCGGTGATCAGCGTGGGCGCGTGCGGTGGCTGTTCCTTGAGGAGGTAGAGGGTGTCGGCCCCGTGCAGGACCCCCAGGTGGGCGGTGGCTCCGGTGGACTCGGTGAGTTGGTGCAGCAGGGGGCGGGCCAGCCGTTCGATGCCGTCGTGGCGCAGGTAGGCGGAGCCGATCTCGAACGCCGCGACCCCCAACCCCCACCGGCGTTCCTCGGGCAGGTGGGTCACGAACCCCTCCTCGGCCATGGCCTCCAACAGCTGGTAGACGCTGGACCTGGGCAGCCCGAGTCCGTTCGCGATCGCGGTGGCCGACACCGGGCCCGGGCGCGAGGCCAGGAACCGCAGGAGACGTAACGCCCGCGTGGCCGCCGGAACATGACTCATGCTCCGATCGTCCCACAGGAACATGTGGCGCCATTATGGCGCCGAACAGTGTGTGATGGGCGCCCGCGCGAGCCCTCCTGTTTGTTACTCTGGCGCCATGGCTGCCATTCAGATCAAGGACGTTCCGGACGAGGTCAGAGACATCCTGACCGTGGAGGCCAAGCGGGCGGGCAAATCACTCCAGGCCTACCTGCTCGGTGTCCTGGAAAAGGAAGCGCGTTTCGCGCGGAACCGGGAGATCGTGGAACAAACACCCCTGCCAGGGGCCGGCCTCGGCATGGACGAGATCGTGGCCGCGGTGCGCCGAGCCCGTGGAGACGGCGATCCCGAAACCGAAAGTGGAGTCGCGTGATCGTCGTCGACACCTCGGTGCTGATCGACCTGTACCTGGGGTCGCCCGGGCGCACGTCCACCATCGCTCGAAGGGTGGTCGGATCGGACGTCGAGTGGTACGCACCGAGCCATCAGTCGGTGGAGCTCCTCGGCTCACTGCGCGGATTGGTCCTGGGCAGGAAGATCTCTTCGGCCGATGCCGAGGCCGCTCGCAAGCTTTACGGGTTGCAGACCATCGTGCAGGTCGAGGTGGTCGGGTCGGTCGCGGATCGTGTCTGGGAACTGCGGCATAACCTCACCGCCTACGACGCGGCTTATGTGGCGGTGGCCGAAGCGCTGGATTGCGCGCTGGTCACCGGAGACGCTCGCTTGGCGGCCGCGCCGGGGATCGAATGCGAGGTGCGTGTGATCCGCTGACGTCAGTCCCGGGTGTCCGGGATTTCGGACGGAACTCACGTGTCAGCGCTTCCGGCGGGGCGGCGGGCGGGGTCGAATGGGGGCATGTCCACAGCAGTCTCTTCCGTCGCCGTCGGTGGCGCCCCGCTCACCCCGGCCCAGGTCCTGGCCGTCGCTCGCGACGGCGCCCACGTCTTCCTCGGTGAGGAGACCCGCAAGGCCGTCCGGCACGGCCGAGAGCGGGTCGAGTCCCTGGCCCGCGGCGAGGTTCCCGCCTACGGGGTCAGCACCGGGTTCGGCGCCCTCGCCACCCGTCACATCGCCCCCGAACTGCGGGCCCGCCTGCAACGTTCGCTGATCCGTTCGCACGCCGCGGGTGCCGGCCCGGAGGTGGAGAGCGAGGTCGTGCGCGCCCTGATGTTGCTGCGGCTGCGCACCCTGGCCTCGGGCAACACCGGTGTCCAGCCCGTCACGGTCGACACCCTCGCCGGTCTGCTCAACGCCGGGATCACCCCCGTGGTGCACGAGTACGGCAGCCTGGGCTGTTCGGGTGACCTGGCGCCGCTGTCCCACGTGGCGCTCGCGCTGATGGGGGAGGGGAAGGTCCGTGACGCCTCCGGTGGGCTCAAGGAGGCCGCCGACGCCTTGGGGGAGGCCGGGATCGCCCCCGTGGAACTGGGCGCCAAGGAGGGGCTGGCCCTGATCAACGGTACGGACGGCATGCTGGGCATGCTCGTCATGGCCTGCGTGGACCTGGAACGGTTGCTCAAGGTCGCCGACGTCACCGCGGCCATGAGCGTGGAGGCCCTGCTGGGCACGGACCGGGTCTTCGCCGCCGAACTCCAGGCGCTGCGCCCCCACCCCGGGCAGGCCGCCTCGGCCGGCAACCTGCGCGCCCTGCTCGCCGACTCCCCGGTGGTGGCCTCCCATCGAGGTCCCGACTGCAACCGGGTCCAGGACGCCTACTCGCTGCGCTGCGCGCCCCAGGTGGCAGGCGCCGCCCGCGACACCCTCTCCCACGCCCTGCTGGTGGCCGGTCGTGAACTGGACAGCGTCATCGACAACCCGGTGGTGCTCGACGACGGTCGGGTGGAGTCCAACGGCAACTTCCACGGCGCGCCCGTCGCCTACGTGCTGGACTTCCTGGCGGTGGCGGTGGCCGACGTGGCCTCCATCGCCGAACGCCGCACCGACCGCATGCTCGACGTCTCCCGCTCCCACGGTCTGCCCGCGTTCCTGGCCGACGACCCCGGCGTCGACTCGGGCCACATGATCGCCCAGTACACCCAGGCCGCCATCGTCTCCGAACTCAAGCGCCTGGCCGTGCCCGCCAGCGTCGACTCCATCCCCAGTTCCGCCATGCAGGAGGACCACGTGTCCATGGGGTGGGCGGCCGCCCGCAAGCTGCGCCGCGCCGTGGACGGGCTCACCAACGTGCTGGCCGTGGAGCTGCTCACCGCCGCACGCGCCCTGGACCTGCGCTCGCCCCTGGAACCGGGACCGGCCACCGGCGCCGTGCGGAACCTGGTGCGCGAGAAGGTCGCCGGTCCCGGACCCGACCGCTACCTGGCGCCCGAGATCGCCGCGGTGGCGGAGCTGGTCGCCGACGGCTCCGTCGTCGAGGCCGCCGAGTCCGTCACCCCGCTCGCCTGAAACCGTCTGAGGAGACCCGTCATGAGCACGCCACGCACCGTACGCGCGGCCCGCGGAACCACCCTGTCGGCCAAGGGCTGGCAGCAGGAGGCCGCCCTGCGCATGTTCCACAACAACCTCGACCCCGAAGTCGCCGAACACCCCGAGGACCTCGTGGTCTACGGCGGCACCGGTCGGGCCGCGCGCGACTGGCGCAGCTTCGACCGCATCACCGCATCCCTGCGCGACCTGGAGGGCGACGAGACCCTGCTGGTGCAGTCCGGGCGACCGGTCGGCATCATGCGCACCCACGAGTGGGCGCCGCGCGTGCTGTTGGCCAACAGCAACCTGGTGGGCGACTGGGCGAACTGGCCCGAATTCCGCCGTCTGGAGGCCGAAGGGCTGACCATGTACGGGCAGATGACCGCCGGTTCGTGGATCTACATCGGTACCCAGGGCATCCTGCAGGGCACCTACGAGACCTTCGCCGCGGTGGCCGCCAAGTTGGGTTCGAGTGAGCACGGTGGCGGCACACTGGCGGGCACCGTCACCCTCACCGCCGGACTCGGTGGAATGGGCGGCGCCCAGCCGTTGGCCGTCACCATGAACGGCGGCGTGGCGATCGTGGTCGAGTGCGACGGCAGCCGCATCGACCGACGGATCCGACACCGCTACCTGGACGTGCGCGCCGAGAACCTCGACGAGGCCCTCGACCTGGCCGAGCGTGCACGGGCGGAGCGTCGTCCGTTGTCCATCGGCGTCCTGGGCAACGCCGCCGAGGTCTTCCCCGAACTGCTCTTCCGCGGCGCCCCGATCGACATCGTCACCGACCAGACCTCCGCGCACGACCCGCTCGCCTACCTGCCGGCGGGCGTGCCCTTCGAGGATTGGAAACGTCTGGCCGCGGACAAGCCCGAGGAGTTCACCGCGCGTGCCCGTGAGTCCATGGCCGCGCACGTGGCGGCGATGGTCGGTTTCATGGACGCCGGCGCCGAGGTGTTCGACTACGGCAACTCCATCCGCGACGAGGCCCGCCAGGGCGGGTTCTCCCGCGCCTTCGACTTCCCCGGCTTCGTGCCCGCCTACATCCGACCGCTGTTCTGCGAGGGCAAGGGCCCCTTCCGCTGGGCCGCCCTGTCGGGTGACCCCGCGGACATCGCCCGCACCGACCAGGCGATCCTGGACCTGTTCCCCGACAACGAGCACTTGGCCCGATGGATCCGGATGGCCGGGGAGAGGGTCGCCTTCCAGGGGTTGCCCGCGCGCATCTGCTGGTTGGGTCAGGGTGAGCGGGCCGCCGCCGGTCGGCGCTTCAACGAACTCGTCGCCTCCGGTGAGATCTCCGCGCCATTGGCCATCGGCCGCGACCACCTGGACACCGGTTCGGTGGCCTCGCCCTACCGGGAGACCGAGGGCATGAAGGACGGTTCGGACGCCATCGCCGACTGGCCGCTGCTCAACGCCATGGTCAACACCGCCTCCGGCGCCTCCTGGGTGTCCATCCACCACGGTGGGGGCGTGGGTATGGGGCGCTCCATCCACGCAGGTCAGGTCAGTGTCGCCGACGGCACCGATCTGGCCGCGGCCAAGCTCCAGCGCGTGCTCACCAACGATCCCGCCATGGGTGTGGTCCGCCATGTCGACGCCGGTTATGAGGAGGCCGAGCGGGTCGCCGACACCCACGGCATCCGCGTGCCGATGAAGGAGGGCGAGTGAGCTTCGACCGACTCTGGGCCGAACTGGCCCCCGTCGGACGTTCCGCCGACGGCGGTGGCTACCACCGGTACACCTGGGCGGGCGCCGACACCGACGCCCGCGCCTGGTTCACCGAGGCGGCCGTCGCCCGTGGCCTCGACGTGCGCACCGACCGCAACGGCAACCTGTGGGCCTGGTGGGGCGCGCCCGGCCCGGGCGCCGTGGCCACCGGTTCCCATCTGGACTCGGTGCCCGACGGCGGCGCCTTCGATGGTCCACTCGGGGTGGTCACCGCCCTGGCCGCCGTCGACGAGTTGCGTTCACGTGGTTTCACACCGAGCCGGCCGCTGGCGATCGGTGTGTTCGTGGAGGAGGAGGGCGGCCGGTTCGGGGTGCCCTGTCTGGGCAGCCGCCTGGCCACCGGGGAGATCGACCCGGGCCGGGTCCGTGCCTTGACCGACGCCTCCGGTACCACCTGGGCCGCCGCCATGGCCGCGGCCGGGCTGGACCCGGACGGGATCGGGCCGGACCCCGACCTCATCGGCGGGTTCGACGTCTTCGTGGAACTCCACGTGGAACAGGGGCGTGCCCTGGCCGACACCGCCCATCCGGTGGGGGTGGCCGGTTCGATCTGGCCGCATGGGCGGTGGCGCATGGACTTCACCGGCCGCGCCGACCACGCGGGCACCACCCGCCTGGACGACCGGTCCGATCCCATGTTGCCCCTGGCCCACACGATCCTGGCCGCGCGGGCGTCGGCCCGAAGCCATGACGCGCGCGCCACCGTCGCCAAGACCCACGTCACCCCCAACGGCACCAACGCCATCCCCTCGTTGGTCAGTGCCTGGTTGGACGCGCGGGCGGCCGACCAGCCCACTCTGTCCGCGGTGGTGGAGGAGGTGCGCGAGGCCGCCCTCCGCGCGGCACACGACCACGGGGTCGTCTTGGCCGTGGCCGCGGAGTCCGCCACGCCCCTGGTGGAGTTCTCCCACGCCCTGCGCGATCGCCTGGCCGCCACGGTGTCCGACCGGGTCCCCGAGTCGGCGGGGCCGGTGCCGATCCTGCCCACCGGTGCCGGGCACGACGCCGGTGTGCTGTCCGCGCACGTGCCGACCGCCATGATGTACGTGCGCAACCCCACCGGGGTGTCCCACTCGCCCATGGAGTGGGCCGACCCGAAGGACTGCCACGCCGGGGTCACGGCCTTGGCCGACGTCCTCGCCGACCTGCTGGCCGAACCGGGGAGGCCCGCGTGAGCCCACGACGCCTGTGGTGCGAGCGGGCGTGGCTCGGCGGCCGTGACCCCGAGCCCGGGGTGCTCCTGACGGTCGACGCCGGTCGGTTGACCTCGGTGACCTCCGGTGTCGAACGTCCCGTCGACGCCGAACACCTGAGCGGGCTCACCCTGCCGGGTCTGGCCAACGCCCATTCGCACGCCTTCCACCGCGCGCTGCGCGGACGCACCCACTCCGACGGTGGATCCTTCTGGACCTGGCGTGAGGTGATGTACCGGGCGGCCGAACGTCTGGACCCCGATTCCTACCACCGACTGGCCCGGGCGACCTTCGCCGAGATGGCCCTGGCCGGGGTGGTGTGCGTGGGCGAGTTCCACTACCTGCACCACGGGCCCGGAGGCCGTCGCTACGCCGACCCCAACGCCATGGGGCACGCCCTGGTCGCGGCCGCCGCCGAGGCCGGGGTGCGGATTACCCTGCTCGACGTGTGCTACCTGGCCGGGGGGTTGGGGGAGGACGGTCGGCACCTACCGCTCGTGGGCCCCCAACTGCGCTTCGGTGACGGCACCGTGCGGGCCTGGGGCGAACGCGTGGCCGACCTCGCCCCCGAAGGGGACCACGCGCGGGTGGGGGTGGCCGCCCATTCGGTGCGGGCCGTCGCGTCGTCGGACCTGGCCGAGGTGGCGCGCTTCGCCACAGGCGGGGGACGGCCCCTGCACGTCCATGTCTCCGAACAGCCCGCCGAGAACACCGCGTGCCTGGCCGCGTACGGGCTCACGCCCACTCGGCTGCTGGCGGAGGCCGGTGCGCTCACCGAGCGCACGACCCTGGTGCACGCCACCCACCTGACCGACGAGGACGTCGCCACCGTCCGGGCGCACGGTTCGGCGGTGTGCCTGTGCCCCACCACCGAGCGCGACCTCGCCGACGGGTTGCCGCGCACCGGCGACCTCGTCGCCGGACCGGACCCGGTCCCGCTGAGCCTGGGCAGCGACCAGCACGCCCGAACGGACCTGTTCGAGGAGGCGCGGTCCGTGGAACTGCACGAACGTCTGCGCACCCATCGGCGCGGAACCCTGGACGCCGGGGCGTTGTTGCGCGCCGCCACCATCGACGGGCACACCGGTCTGGGTTGGGACGACGCGGGCACACTGGCCCCCGGGGCCCGGGCCGACCTGGTCAACGTCGCCCTGGACGGGGTGCGCCTGGCCGGGACCGACCCGGACCGGGCCGCCGACGCCGTGGTCTTCGCGGCCACCGCGGCCGACGTGCGCCACGTGATGGTGGACGGCGCCTGGACCGTTCGCGACGGCGTCCACACCCGACTGGGCGACACCGCCCGCGAACTCGACTCCGCGATCAAGGAGCTTCTGTGAGCACCGACGTCCCCGGCACCGTCCTGGTCGACGGCATGGCCACCCTGGTCACCAACGATCCCGCCCTGGGCAAGGGGCCGCTCGGCGAGATCCGCGACGCCGCCCTGGTCATCGAGGGCGAACGCGTCGTCTGGGCCGGCCCGAGCGCCTCGGCCCCGGCCGCCGACGTGCGAATCGACGCCGATGGTCGCTGTGTCATCCCCGGGTTCGTGGACAGCCACTCCCATGTCGTCTTCGCCGGGGACCGCAGCCGTGAGTTCGCCGCCCGGATGAGCGGCACCCCGTACTCGGCGGGCGGCATCCGCACCACGGTCGCCGCCACCCGGGCCGCCTCCGACTCCGAACTCCTGGCCGGCGCCCGTCGTCTGGTCCGTGAGGCCGCTACCCAGGGCACCACCACCCTGGAGGTCAAGTCCGGGTACGGGCTGACCGTCGAGGACGAACGTCGCTGCCTGGAGGTGGCCGGTCGCGTCACCGACGAGGTCACCTTCCTGGGCGCGCACGTGGTCGCCCCCGAGTACGCCGACGATCCGGAGGGCTACGTCGACCTGGTCACCGGCCCCATGCTGGACGCCTGCGCCCCACACGCCCGTTGGGTGGACGTGTTCTGTGAACGGGGGGCCTTCGACGAGGCGGCCTCCCGCCGGGTGCTCTCGGCCGGGATGGAACGGGGTCTGCTGCCCCGGGTGCACGGCAACCAGCTGGGGGAGGGGCCGGGGGTGCGCCTGGCGGTGGAACTGGGCGCCGCCTCGGTCGACCACTGCACCTATCTGAGCGCCGAGGACGTGGACGCGCTGGCCGAGGCCGCCCGTCGCCCCGAAGCCACCGTGGCGACCCTGTTGCCCGGGGTGGACTTCTCCACCCGCCAGCCCTATCCGAACGCCCGGGAGCTGCTCGACGCCGGAGCCCTGGTGGCGCTGGCCAGCGACTGCAACCCGGGTTCGTGCTTCACGTCGAGTCTGGCGTTCTGCGTCGCGGTGGCGGTCCGGGACATGGGGATGACCCCGGACGAGGCGGTGTGGGCGGCGACCAAGGGCGGGGCGATGGCCCTGCGCCGCACGGACGTCGGGCATCTGTCCCCCGGCGCCCGCGCCGACCTCACCCTGTTGGAGGCGCCCAACCACCTGTACCTGGCCTACCGTCCGGGTGTGCCCCAGGTGGCGGCGGTGTGGAAGGACGGCGCGCTCATCGCGGGACGTCCCTGAACGCGGACGGGGGCCGGCGGACACCGAAGCGGTGTCGGTCGGCCCCCGTTACGCTGCGGGGTGTGGCGTGCTACTCGTCGTCGGTGTCGGCGCCCTCGGCCTCGGGCTTGTCGTCCGAAGTCGGGGCGGCCTTCTTGGCGCGACGCTTCTTCACCGGACGGGAGTAGTCGACCAGCGGCTCGAAGCGGGTCTCGTGCTCCTTGAAGCACTCCTCGCAGGCGTCGACCTCGCGGACGGCGCCTTCCCAGGCGAACTGGATGACCTCAGTCGCCTCGACCTTCTCCTCGCGAACGGCGTGGGGATCGCAGTACTTGCGCGTGAAGACCTCGGTGACCACGGCGGGGATTTCCCTTCGGTTTCGCATGAACAGTGTGGACCCCTTAATCATACACATGTACGAACGACGAGACCGGGATTGATCCGGTTCGCCGTCATGGGTTCGGGGTCGCCCCGAAGCCTAGCGAAGACGGAGGGGTCTCCGCGCCGAGCGGAGGTCCGCGCGTCCTGTGTGACCTGCTTCTCCCCGTGGTGCCCTCCGGGCCGTGATCAGCCTCGCGCCATTCGTGTCAACCGATTTGTGCATTTGGGGAACACGGCGGTCCACCGCTCGTTAGGGTGATGCCCGATCGGAACGGTGTACGGCGAATCGCGCGGATCTACGCAGCGGCGGCCGAACCGTTCCAGAAGGGGACACGCCGTGGGGGAACGGCGCCCGAAAAACCGCGCAGAGATCGTTGGGGGACGAGTCGTGGTCGAGTACATGGAAGGCACGTCCAGAGGGCGTGCGGAGTCCGATGGCGGGGGTGACCGGCCCGGGGGCAGGTCCGCGAGGGCCCGCGCCCGAGCCGAGGCCGACGCGGCGCACACCTGTGAACGCGTCTCCGTCGATCCGCGTTTCGTGAAACTACGGCGACGATTCGCCCTGCAATTCACACTCCTGGTGACCACCTTCCTCGGTGGTTACATGGCCTATCTGTTCCTTTCGGCCTACGCGCGCGATTTCATGCGCGTGCAGATCTTCGATTCGATCAATGTCGCCCTTCTCCTGGGAATCGGACAGTTCTTGCTCACCTTCGTCCTGGCCTGGGCGTTCAGCCGAATCTCCGCCCGCGCGATCGACCCGCTGGCCGAGGAGATCCGCGACCGCGCACGGGATGAGGACCGGATCGACGGACGGGTGATGGACTGATGGGCCCACTCGACCTCGCCCACGCCTGGACCATCGGCCTGTGCGCCGTGTTCGTCCTCACCACCCTGGCCATCACCATTCGGGCCCGCAGCACCACCAAGGGCGCCGTCGACTTCTACGCCGGCGGTCGCGGCTTCTCCAGCACCCAGAACGGACTCGCCCTCACCGGCGACTACCTGTCGGCGGCGTCCTTCCTGGGCATCGCCGGGATGATCTCGTTGCAGGGCTACGACGGCTTCCTGTACTCCATCGGCTTCCTGGTCGCCTGGCTGCTGGTCCTGCCCATGGCCCAGCTGATGCGCAACACCGGGCGCTTCACCATGGCCGACCTGCCCGCCTTCCGCATGCGCAGGATGCGCGTTCGCCTGGCCTGCACCATCTCCACCGTCACGGTGTGCGTGTTCTACCTGGTGGCCCAGATGGTCGGCGCCGGAGCCCTGGTCGCGGTCCTGCTCGGTTTGCACGACGGCGGAACCTTCCTCGGGATGAGCGCCGGCCAGACCCGCACAGGCGCGATCGTCCTGGTGGGCGTGCTGATGATCATCTACGTCATGTACGGCGGAATGAAGGCCGCCACCTGGTTGCAGATCATCAAGGCGGTCGTGTTGCTGACGGCCACCGGCCTGCTCACCGTCATGGTGCTGGCCGTGTTCTCCTTCGACCCGCGCGCCCTGCTCTCCGGCGCGGCCGACGCCAGCGGTCACGGGCAGGCCTTCCTCGAACCCGGGCTCGGCTTCGGGGTGGAGGTGCCCGGTGAGTCCGCGCGGACCTTCTTCAACAAGATCGACCTGATCAGCCTGGGGTTGGCCCTGGTCCTGGGCACCGTCGCGCTGCCGCACATCCTCATCCGCTTCTACACGGTGCCCGACGGCCGCTCGGCGCGCGCCTCGGTCAACCGCACCATCGTGATGGTCGGCGTGTTCTACCTGATGACCCTGGCCTTGGGGTTCGGCGCCGCCGCCCTGGTGGGTTCGGAACGCATCATGGCCCTGGACCCCTCGGGCAACTCCGCGGTGCCGATGCTCGCCGAGGAACTGGGCCGGCTCACCGCCGGTCCGGTGGGCGCGGCCGTGCTGCTCGCGCTCATCTCCGCGGTCGCCCTGGCCACCATCCTCGCGGTCATCGCCAGCCTCACCCTGGCCTCCTCGTCCTCCATCGCGCACGACCTGTTCGGCCACATCCTCATGTGGGGGCGACCGCGCGAGTCCCAGGAGGTGAGCGTGGCCCGCTTCTCGGCCTGTCTGATCGGTGCGCTGTCCATAGCCCTGGCCGTTCAGGCCCAGGAACAGAACGTCGCGTTCCTCGTGGGGTTGGCCTTCGCGATCGCCGCCGCGGCCAACCTGCCCGTCATCGTCCTGACCATGTTCTGGCGCCGCTTCAACACCAATGGCGTGGAGTGGGGCATCTACGGCGGGCTGTCGGCCACCCTGCTGCTGATGCTGTTCTCCCCGGTGATGTCGGGCAAGACCGACCCGGTCACCGGTGAGAACCTGTCGATGCTGCCGGCCTGGATCGACATCCAGTACTTCCCCCTGGAGAACCCGGCGCTGGTCGCAGTTCCCATCGGGTTCGCCTGCGCCGTCATCGGCAGCCTGCTCTCCTCCGAACGCAACAGCGCCCGCTTCACCGAACTGCGGGTGCGCTCCCTCACCGGGTGGGGCGCCGAACGTGACTGACGGCCATCGCCTCGGCGACCTCGTCCAACAGCCCCGGTAGGGCGGGCAGGCCCCGGGCCGTGTCCGCCCAGGACCGTTCCACCTCGGCCACCCACCGCTCCACCGACATCTCCTCGGAGCGGCGCATCGACCGCAGCATCGCCCAGGCCGCGACCGCCACCAGCGGTCGGGCCGGGCCGCGGCCGCGCACATCCAGGGAACCGGCCACCGACCATCGCCCGTCCGGGGCGGGGGAGGGCAGCGCCTCACCGACGGCGCGCACGAACGGATGGCCGACCTCGAACCGGACGGGGGCCGCCGCCCCCTCGACGCCCGAAAGCGCCGCGTACCAGCCGGGCAGGTCGACGTGGACGTCCACTTCCACCCGGAGCAGGGAGGAGTTCTCGCCGACCATGCTCATCGGCGCGGGGAACCTCATCCGGGCGTGGACGGACAGGGCTTGGGCGGCCCGGTCGTGCACCACGGTGCCGCTCGTCACCGAGTCCTCGAAACCGGTGACCGCGGGGTCCTCGCGCATGGCGAAGTCGACCGCGCACCGGCCCTCCGGGTCCCAGGAGGTGATGGTCAGGTCGGTGCCCATCCACCCCTCGACCTCCTCGGAGAAGTCCGGCTCGCCCCTCTCGTCCAGGACACTGAGCAGGTAGTGGGCGCCGGGGACCAGGTGCTCGCCGGAGAGCAGCCGTAGCGAGTGCTCCATGTCCGGCGCGGCATCGGTGTCCTCGTTCCTGTGGACCACCCCGAGTTCCTCGGCGCGCCGCTCCAGTCGCTCCCGTTCGGCTTCGTCGGGGACCAACAGGTGCCCTTCGGCGTCGAACCGGGCCTCGCGCAACACCCGATGCGCCCCGGCGATCGAACCGGCGACGTCCTCGCGCCTCAACGCGTCCAGGTCCAGGGTGTGGCCCAGGCGTGGCATGTCCCCTCCGCTTCGGCTGGTGGATCGGTACGGGCCCGCTCATTGTGGTCTGCCGAGGTGATGGTCGACAAGTGGGCCGGGCACTGTCCGAGAGGAGTTCCCGGTGAGCCGAGCACATGAGGAAAGGGGTGGGGGCGGTGCCCAGACGGTGGACCGTGATCCTCAAGGACCGAGCCGACGCGGCGCGTCCGATCCGTCCGGAGGACTGCCACGGGTTGCTCAACCACTGGTGGCCCCAGTCCGACCGTGAACACACCGTGGCCAAGCGTTGGGCGATGAACGGTTGGCCCCTGCCCTTGGGGAACCGTCTGCACCACTGGACCCTCACCTGGTTGGACGACGAGGATCCCGCGCCCCTGGACCCGGCCGAACTGGTCGGTGTCCCCCAACGCATCGGCGACCACCTGCTGGAGCCGCTGTCGGTCACCCGCACCTTCGACCGCACCTACGCCGAGATGCTCACCGAGGGATACGGTCGCTTCCCGGCCCGTGCGGCCGAGATCCGCGCCATGACGCCCGTGGTGACCACCACCCGCGACACCACCGGCGAACGCGTCCCGCACATCTGGCCCAATCCCCGGCGGCTCTTCGGCGCGGTCCACCGTTCCGGCGGTGGGATCGTCGGCGGCAGCGGCGCGGTGGGCGCGGTGGCCCGCTTCGCCCCATCCGCCCTGGCCGCTCCCTGGCTGGAACGCGCCCTGCTCGACCTGTCACAGTTGCGCCGCTCCCCGCTGCCCGGGGAGGAGGTGCGCCTGACCGAGCACCACCACGCCGAGAAGCGCAACGTGCTGGGTTGGCTGGGCGGGCTGCGCCTGGACTCCGCGGCCGGCGCACGTCGTTCCGTCGACACCTTGGCCACCCTGTTGGAACTGATCGAACTCACCGGGGTCGGCAAGTACACCGCCCAGGGGTTCGGCGCCATCCGGGTCGACGGCGTCACCGGCGGCCGCCCCGCCGTGGAGGTCCCGGCCCCTCGGGACGGCCACGGCACGCACCCGGTCCGTCGTGCCCGGCCGCGTCACGTGGGAGGCACCCGAGCCCACGCGGTGGCCGAAGCCGAGGAGTTCGGCGGCGCCCTGTTCGATTGACCCCCGAACCGCCGGTTCCCGCCCGAGGACGGAGGGCGGGGGCCGGTGCCCAGTGGTCGGCTCCCACCCGGTGGACGGGGTGGGAGCCGACCCTTTCGCACCCCTCAAGTCCGCCGTGTGTGTGGGGCCGGAGCGTGCTCGGCCCCTTGTGCCCGCAGGGTGCGGGCCAGATCGCGCAAGTGCGGAACCAGGTTCTGCGGGGTCAGGAGGGGACCGGAGAGCTTGGTCGCGGAGGGACGTTCCCGTTCGGACAGTCCGAGTGGTTCGTGTGGGTGCGGGCTCGGCATCGGCGGCCTTTCTCGAAGGTGGGGAGGTGCATGTGCGCCGGGCGGAGACGGTGGGGCATCGACGCGTCCTCCAAGGACGTCTCTCGGACAGTGCGTCGATCACCGGTGACCGGATGGGGCCGGCGGGGTGACGCCGCGGTGTGACTCCTGGTATCCGTGGTGAGGTCGGCGTCGCCGTCCGAGAGGAATCCCCGAAGGACGCGTCGACGTCGTGACATCCACGTATAAGGAGTCCGCCACGGTGCCCCCTGCCCCCGCCCACCGCGAGCCACCGGCCGATCCCCCCGCCCGCGGGGTCCTGGTCGGTGTGGACCTGCGGGGCATTCAGGCCTACGTCTACAGCGGGCGCCGGATCCTGGACGCGGTCGGGCGGGCCGCGCTGGTCGCCGAACTCACCGACACCTCCGACGCCCGTCACGGGGTGGCCGACCTGGTACCCGAGGATTGCCTGACCCTGCGCGACGCCGGGGGCGCCCTCACCGTGGTGCTGCCGGACGTGGACACCGCCCGTACCTTCACCTCCCGCTACACGAGAAGGCTCCGTGACCGCGCCGGGGAGCTCACCCCGGTCGTGGCGTTCGTGCCCTACGGGCCGGGGACGCCCGAGCCCGACCTGGACTCCGCCCTGGCCGCGCTGCCGGTACGCCTGCGCCTGGCCCGCCGCCACATGTCGGCTCTGCACGCCCCCGCGCACGGGTACGGGATCACCGCGGTGTGCTCGGTGAGCGGGGCCCCGGCGGAGTCGGTGGACAGCAGCCGTTCGGACCACACCCGGGCGCACGAACGGGTGTCCGCCGACGTGGCCAGGGCTCGCGGCATCGGTCGCCGTTGGCACCGGGCGCACGGCGACGCCTGGCTGGCGGACGCGGTCACCGCCACCGGCTCCCCGGAGTTGGCGCTGCCCATGGAGGTGGACCGGCTCGGCCGCGACCACGGAGGGGTGAGCCGGGTCGCCGTGATGCACCTGGACGTCAACGGGCTGGGCGCGATCCTGGGCGAGTACCGGGAACTGGTGGGCGACCCCGATCGGCCCGGATCCGGTGCCCTCGCCCAGCGGGGGTTGTCCACCCGCATCGCGGGGCTCACCAAGGGGTTGGCCCGGGCGATGGTGCGGGCGGTGACCGCGATGGTCCACGCCGCCCCGGGGGAGGCGCCGCACGTTCCGGGAACGGGGACGGGCGGTCCCATCACCCTCGACCACGAACCCGGGGGCCCGGTGCGGTTGCCGGTACGACCGATCGTGGTCGCCGGCGACGACCTCACGGTCCTGTGCGACGCCCGCCTGGCCCTGGCCCTGGTGCGCTACGCCCTGGACTGGTTGGACACCGACCCCGAACTGATCCAGGACGCCGACGACCCGAGGGTGGCCCTGCACCGGGACCTGGCCGCCGCCTACGGCACCGGTGGCCGTCGGGTGCCGGGCGGCGGGCACACCACCTTCGTGCCCACGATCGGTGTCGGTGTCGCGATGCAGCCGGTGGGCGCGCCCCTGTCCTTGGGCTATGACCTGTGCGAGGCGATGTGCCGGGTGGCCAAGGCGCATCGAGTGGCCCGCGCCGAACACGATCCAGTGGCCGCGGAGGACCACACCGTCGCCTGGACGACCCGCTTCGACGGGGTCGAACGGGTCCTGCGCCGGATGGAGGCCGCACAGGAGGCCACCCCGCCGCGCACCGCCCGGCCGATGAGCGGCGCCGACTTCACCCGCTTCCTCGATCGTTACCTCGGCGGAGGCGACGGCGATGGCGGCCCGCTCGTGGACGGCGACACCCGCGGACGCGGCTGGCTGGTGTCCTCCCTGGTCCCCCTGTTGGAGTCGGGGGTCGATCCCGCCCCCGAACTGGCCCGTCGGGCCCGAGTGACCGGAAGTCCCGTCGTCCTGCCCCGGGGATGGAGCACCGGTGAGCTGTTGGACGCCGTCGACGTGATGGACCTGTACCTGGAGCCGGAGGGTGGGCGCTTGTGAGCACACCGGATCGGATCGTGGTGCGGCTGGTCTCCCCGGCCCTGTTCGTCGGTGCCAGCGCCGACGGCACGGGTGCCGACACCGATGTGGTCACCGACGGGCACGGCCTGCCGCACCTGCCTCGACACCGGTTGGCGGCGCGGCTTCGGCAAGGGGCGCTGGACGCGCTCACCGTCGCCCCCGAGTTGGATGAGGTGGTGGACCGGGTCTTCGGCAAGGGGCGCTCGAACGGTCGGGATCGAATCCTGAGAGTGGGCCACGCGGTCACCGGCGACCCCGTGCGCGCAGCGGTCGCCCACGCCCTGGCGGGCCGCGCCGAACCCTTGCGCTCCACCCTGCGGCGCGCCGTCACCGGTGCCTACACCACCCTGGAGTCGGGGGTGGAGATCGGCCCCGACGGCGCCCCCGAGGCGGGGCGGCTGCGCACCAACCGGGTCCTGCTCCCGGGACTGACCCTGGTCTCCGCCCTGACCTGGTCCATGCCCGCGGGAACGGACGAGTGGCGCTGTTTGGCCATGGCGTGCCTGGCCACCGACCAGATCGGACTCAAGGCCACCCGGGGGCGCGGCCGGGTCGACGTGCGACTGTCCACGCCGGGCGACCCCGATCCGCACGCCACCACCCTGCGGCTGGCCGGGGCGCCGGGCCGTGGAGAGGGGCCTGGGCCATGAGCCACACGGTCGTGGCCTACCTGCCGCTGCGGTACGTCCTCACCGACTCGGTCACCGTGCGCACCTCCTTCGACCCGTTGCGCACCGACCCGGTGCTGAGCGGGCGGGCCCAACGGGGCATGCTCGCCGCCGCGCTGGCCCGCGCCGGTCTGCACGAGGAACTCACCGCGTGGGTGGCGCGCGGCGAACACGTGCACTTCTCGCCCGCCCACCCGCGACTCGAACAGCACGCGCGTCCCGGGGTGCAGGTGGTCGCCCACCCGCCTCCCGCGTACCTGTACACCCCGGGCAAGGACGGCGACACCCTGGTGGACTCCTTCGCCGGGGGCACCGACGACCCGAGCCTGCCCTACAAGACCGTGCGCGACCCCCTCACCCCGGACCGGTCGCTGCGCGCGACCGTACGCACCACCGCCGAGCGCTACCTGGGTCGACCACGGACCGCGGAGACCGGACCGGGGCGGCCGTTCTTCACCACGAGCCTGGACCCCGGCCAGGTCTTCGAGGCCAGGTGGCGGCTGAGCGGGCCCGACCACGCGTTCCTACGCGCGCTGGCCGAACGGATCCTGCGGGTACTGGAGTCGGCTCGCGGAGCGCTCACCCTGGGCGCGGGGGGCACCCGCGCGCACGGCGGGGTGGAGGTGGGACCGGTGGACCCCGAGCGCCCCCTGTCCCCGGACCGGGTGGCGTGGCCCCGAGCGGATCGCTCCAGGGACGCCGGGCAGGAGGTCGACCTGCTGTTGCTCTCGCCCGCGATGGTGGTGGGCGCCCAAGGGCAGCACCGCCCGCACGCCTTGGTACCGGCCGTGCGCGAACTCTGGGAGCGGCGTCTGCCGGGTCTTCGGCCCGAGGTGGTGGCCGCGCACGTCGAACCCGTGCTCGTGGGCGCCTACCACCGCGGCTACCGGGGGCCGATGACCGAGCGCCGGGCGGCCGCCGCGGGTTCGGTGGTGCGACTGCGACCGATCACGGAACTGAGCACCGCCCAGGTCCGCGACCTGGAGGCGCACCCGCTGGGAGAACGGGCGGTGGACGGGTACGGCCAGTTCGTTCTCCTGGACCCTCCGCGCGCCCCCGAACCGCTCGTGCCGCCCTCGACACCGATACCCGCCCGCCGACCGGGGACCGTGACCCTGACCGACGGCAGGGCCCTGCCCGAACCCGGAGTGCCGGACCCGGCGGCCGACCCGCAACTGGCCGTCCTGTACGACGCGTTGCTGTGGAACGCCGCCGCGCAGCCGGTCCGCGACCACGCCCGCGATCTGGCCCGCGCCTCCGCGGCCACCCTCGCCCCGCTCACCCCCAGCCTGCTGGGTCGGCTGCGCGAAGTGGTCGCCCACCCGCACCGCACCCCCGACGAGGCGCTGACCGTCCTGCACACCACCCTGACCGGGGATCCCGGGCAGGGGGCGCACAAGGTACTGCGCGAACGTGCGGTGCGCGCCCTGGAAAGGGCCCGCCTGAGGGGCTCGGGTCGGGGTGGACGGATCACCGTCCACCGTTGGCTGAGCGAGCTGGCCGCAGGTGAGAGAGCCGTGTCGTGGTGGCGGTCCCACCGCCCCGGCGACGCGCCGGACTCGGCCTACCCCCGCGCGCTGGCCGCCGTGGACCTGGCTCGCCCCGACGGCCTGCCCGACCTGGCGCGGGACAGTGGGCTCTCACCCCGGGCCGAGGCCTGGGAACGCCAGGCCGCGCCGCGGCTCTGCCTGCTGCTGGTCTCCTCCTGGATGGCGGAGGCGGCACGGGTGCTGCGCACGGCCCCGGACGGAGGTGGGACACGGTGAACCGTCTGGTGTGGGAGTTCACCACCCGCCTGCTCCTGCTCGGTGACGCCCACGTGGGCGCGGCCCGGGCCACCCCCCGGCACGCCGCCGAGAGCGACGTGGACCTGCCCCTGGACCGCGCCCCGTACAGCGGCCTGCCTCGGCTGCGCGCCACCACTCTGGCCGGACTGCTCCGTCACGAGCTGCTGGCCCGAACCGATCGGACGGCCGTGACCTCGCTGTTCGGCATCGACGACGGTAGCTCGGGCTTCGGGGCGGGAGAGGCGGCCCCCGTGCCCAGTGCCCTGGACCTCGACGACGCCCACGCCGTCCTGCCCGACGACACCTCCGTGTCCGTACGGGTGGGCACCCGTGTCGACCCGACCACCGGCACCGTGCACCCGGGGCGCATGTGGCAGTGGGAGGTCCTGCCCGCGGGCACCGAGTTCACCTGCCACCTGCGCCTGTGGGTTCCCGATCCCGCCGTCGAAGCGCGCCTGCTCACCCTGTTGGTCCTGGCCACCCGGGGTCTGAGGGGGGAGGGGCCCGGTATCCGGATCGGTGGCCGCACCGGGCGCGGGTACGGCCCGGTCCGCGCCACCCACTGGGCGGCCCGCAGGCACGACCTCACCGACCCGGGCGGGTGGTTCGACTTCCACGCGCGCACGTGGGACGAACGGGCGGGCCAAGGCGCCGAGGCCCTCACCGACCCCCCGCGCGATCTGCCCGAACTCCTCGACACCAGGCTGCGCGAGAACGGCCGCGAGGCGGTCGCGGCGCACGTGGGCGCCCGATCGGCCCGTCCCGACCCGCGACACAGGGCCGAACTGCGTCTGGAACTGCGCGTGGCCGAACGCACCGACCCCCTCGCACCCGGACCGTTGCGCCCGGGGCTGCTCATGATCGGTGACGTGCCCGAGGCAGAGCGGCTCGCCGAGGTCGACCGCGCCCACCGGTGGCGGCCCACGGTCACCGACGAGGGGAAGGTGCACCGGGCGCCGGTGCTCGGCGACACGGCCTTGTTCGCCCTGTTCAAACGGATCGGCGGTCGCCTGGCCCGGGACGCCGCCGAACACCTGGGCGCGCCGGCGGACCGGTGGCGACAATGGCACGGTCACTGGTGGGGTGCCGACCCCACCGAACAGGGCGCGCCCCGGCCCTCCCGGATCCGTCTGCGCGCCACCCCCACCCTCATCGGTGGGGCGCCGCTGACCACCACGCGCATGACGGTGGACTCGCTGTTCGGCGACGCCGTGGACGGCCGTCTGTTCACCACCGACGTGCACTGTGGCGGCAGGGCCGAGGTCGTCCTGGACGTGTCCGAACCCGACGATTCCGTGCTCGGACTGCTCGCCCTGGTGGTCCGGGAACTGTCCACCGTCCCCCTCGACACCCTGGGCGCGGGAGCGGGCGGGGGCAACGGCCGGCTCACCGTCACCCACGCCCACCTGGTCACCCACGGCCGGTCGAGGGAAGGGCCGGACACCGTGGACCTGATGGCGGCGCTCGACGAACCCGAAGGCCCCGAGGGCGAGATCGTCCGCGGCCGGCTGCGCGCCCTGCACACCCGACTCGGCGAGGAGGGATCCCCGTGAACGTCCATGCCCACGAACCACCCGACCCGGTCGGGGTCGACGTCGAACGACTCGGCCCCGAACGGATCGACGCCGTCCTGGTCGACGTGTTCGACCACGGTGTGCGCTGTCGCGAGCTGGATCGGGCCCTGGACGGTTCCCCACCGGGCCCCCAATGGCTCCTGGCCGAGTTCGGCGACGGGCGGGTCACCGGTGCCTGCCCCCGGGAGCGCTGGCGGCGCTCCGACGGTGACGCCGCCGACCGATGGCGGATCCTGGAGGTCCTGGTCTTCACCGCGCACGCCCAGATCCGCCTGGGCGAGGGCGCCCGGTCCGGATGGATCGCCAGGGACGCGGTCGGGGACCTCCCCGAGTGGCTGCGCCCCCGTGATCGTTCCTTCCTGCTCCAGGGGTGGGTCGGCGCCGAACACCGGAGCGTCCTGGAGGGGGAGGTACCGATGACGGTCACCCGAGAACCCTCGGGCACCGAAGCGGTCCTGCCCGTGCCCTGGACCGACTTCTCCGGCCGACTGCGCCCCTTGTCGGAGCCGGGCCGTAGCGCCCTGGAGAGCACCGGGACCTGGTTGACCGTCCGCGAGTACTGGGCCGCCGACCCCGCCACCGGGGCGGTGGGGGTGGCCTTCCACCGGCTCACCGGGATGTGCGCCGGGACCAAACCCACCGGTCCCGAGTTCGAGGTGGGCACCGGGGACCGGGTCGAGGAACTCTGATGGTGGATCCCCGAGACCTCGCGTCCCGGCTGGCCAAGGGCGGACAAGAGCCGGGGCACCGGGCCACGGCGCCCTACGGGCTGGTCCGTCTGGCCGACGAACCGGTACCCGCCACGACCCTGCACCTCGGTCTCGACACCGACGTGCTCCTGCGGTCGCACGACCGCACCGTCCCGGGCACGCACACCGGCTGGATCGACCTGACACTGACCACGCTGACCCCCACGTTCGTCGGACAGACCCGGCGCGGCGGCGGGGTGGCCCGCTCGCTCCGACTCCCCTTTGGTGAGCGCGCGCTGCCGACCGTGCCCGGCACGACCCTGCGCGGCCTGGTCCGCAACATCGTGCGCATGCTCACCGGCGGCGAGACCGGCCCGGTCAACACCCCCATGTTGTTCTTCCGCGCCCCGGTACGCATCGACCCCGACAACACCGACAGTTCGCTGTCCACCCGGGCCCGCCACGTGATGGCCCGCCAACACGCCCACTACCGAGAACGCCGCGCCGGGCTGCGCACCGCCCAAGGGTTCATGTACCGATCGCCGGAGGACGAACGCTGGTACGTCGTGGAGCTTCCGGCGACCGCGCCGGAACCCTCGGGCGGGCGGGCCCTCAAGATGTCCTTCGACGTGTTGCGCGAGAGCCTGGCCACCTGGGACTTCGAGGTGGAGAAGTTCCCCGACCCGCCACGCGGCGCGGGCTATGTGCCCACCGCCCACGAACAGCACGGCCGGTTGCAGTATCGCTGGGTGCACGCGGTCCACCATGGGCGGAGCGTGGTCGCCGTGGCCCCCACCGATAGGGCCGCCCGCGCCCACCCGGCGGCGGGTGCGGCCGGGGGCGGGGTGATCCGTGCGCTGCTGGTACTGACCGGCGCGGCGGCGGGGGAACGGCGCAACGCCTACCTCTTCCCCCGTCCACCGGACCTGCGCGGGGGCCGCCACCCCGTCCCGGAACCCCTGGTGGACCTGTTCGAGTCGGCCGAGCAGATCACCGGCTACCAACGGGCCGCCTTCCCCGACACCCTCTCCGCGGGCGGTGGAGACCCGGCCCGGCCACCGGTGGCGGGGACCCCGGGCGGTGGGTTGCCCCGGCAGAGCCTGGAACCGGTGTGGTTCGACGTGGACGCGTCCGGTCGGGTGGTCTCCTTCGGGCGTTCGGGCGGCTACCGCATCGCCGTGGGCGACGAGGACCCCGTACGCCGGGCCGTCCCGGCGCCCGTGCTGGGCCCCCAACACGGCGAGCCCCGTCGTTCGGACCGGGCCGGGCGCACCGTGGACGTGTGCCGCGCGATGTTCGGCGACACCGACGTGTTCGCGGGGGAGTCCGGGGCGCTCAAGGGCCGGATCGAGTTCGGCAACGCCGTCGCCGAGGACACCGACGCGGACGCCGACCTGACCGCGCTTCGGGTGCGGCTGTTGTCCCCGCAACGGGGCTGCTTCGCCAACTACCTGGTGCAGGGCCCCGACGCCGCCTCGGGGGACCGGCCCGACGTCGTCACCTGGTCGCACGAGGGGGACGTGCGTCTGGGCGGATACAAGGTCTACCTGCATCGACACCGGTCCACCGGCGGTCCGCACCCCTACGACGAACGCGCCCAGGAGGAACTCGACGTGGAGGTGGTGCCCATCGATGGGACCGCTCCACCACCGCGCGAGACCCAACGCGACATCGTGCCGCTGCGCGAAGGACTGGTGCTGCGCTCCCGCGTCACCTTCACCAACCTCACCGACGCCGAACTCGGCGCGCTGATGCGGGCGCTGCTGCTGGACAACACGGTGGACGGCGGCGACCCGACCGACCCCGAGCACGCGCACAAGGTAGGGATGGGCAAGTCGTTGGGGATGGGCAGCGTCCACCTGCGCCCCGAGTTGTACCTGGTGGACCGGGGCGCCCGCGCCGCGGACCTGTCCCTGCGTCCCGACGCCGGGGTGGCGCGCGCCGACCACGAGCGGGTCCGGTCGTTCCTGGACGCCTTCTCCGTCGCCCTGGTCGGCCATCGGCTTCCCGGACCGGCCGAGGCCGAGCGTTGGCGCGAGGTGGACCAGGCCGTCGACGTGTGTCTGGCCACCCGCTGGCGGCATCGGCTGCCCCTGGAGGAGACCGCGGTCATGTCGCTGCGCCACTTCGCCGAGTACCCGGTCCTGCCGCCGTTGGTGGACCGGTTCCGGCCGAGGGAGACCTGACCGCTTCGCTCAGCCTGATCGGTCGCCGAAGACGATGGCCTCGGTCAGGGCGTCCAACAGGTCGGCTCGCAGGTCGGGGTCGTCGTGGGCCCGGCTCCAGCGCTCGGGGACCGCGGGGCCGGTCTTCAACAGTCGGCCGAGCAGGGCTTCGAGTGTGCCCTGTGGGTCGGCTCCGAAGGCCGCCCGATGGCCGTGGGCCTCGGCGGCCAGTTCCCGGCCCAACCAGAGCAGCCAGCGGCGTTCGTGGTCGGTCAGGACCTCCCGTCTCGGTACCTCCTCGTCGTCCGGCGCCGGTTCCGGGACCGGGTTGTAGGGGGCGCTGCGCGTGCGTCCCCGGGCCTGCTGAACCAGGGTGAAGTGGGTGGGCATGAGCGCGGCCATCCGGGACAGGACGTCGGTGAGTCGACGGGCCAGGTCCTCCCCGGTGATCTCGGGCAGGAGCCCGCGCAGGAGGAGACGGCGGCGCTGGTCGGGGGTGCGCGCGGGGTCGGCGTCCCGGCCCGAGGCGAGCTCGGTCATCTTGCGCAGCAGGTAGTCGCCGGTGGCGGTGGAGACCATGGGCGGTTCGCACACGGTGCCCAGCCGGCGCCCGTGCAGGTCGGCCACGGGTACGGCGCTGCCGTCCTCGGTGAAGGAGACGGATTCGCCGGGGGAGATCTCCTCGGGCAGGTCGGCGGCCGGGTTGCCCCACCCGGCGGTGAGCACCAGCATGGCCAGGGCCTCCTGCTCGACCACGTCGGTGGCGACCCGGGACACGTCGCGGCGCTGGGCCCAGCGCCGAGGGCGTTCGGAGAAGGCGCTGCGATCCTTGCCGTTGGGCGCGGGGCTCGGGTACACCCGGCGCAGGTTCTTGTAGGAACGGTCGCGGCGCACGTCGTCCAAGGCGTCGCGCAGCCGGTGCGCGGCGCCGCGGTCCACCCCCGTGACCGTGGGCAGGGCACGGGTCATGCGCATGGCGATCACCCCGTGCGGGTCGCCGCCGTGCTCGGGGCACGGGCAGTGCTCGACGCACAGGTCGATGTAGTCCCAGAACTGCTCGGTGTGGCCGGCGCAGCCCTGAGCGGTTCCGTCTGTGGAGCAGGGGCCGCACCCCAGCGCGCGGGTGAACACGCGAAGGAAGGTGGTCGACCCGTACAACTCCCAGGCGGAGCAGTGGTGCTTGCTCACGAACTCTTCTCCCCGGATCGGTCCGGGGCCGGGACGCTCCCCCAGCCCTTCCGGGGAAACGCGTGTGAGTCGAGAGCGAGCCGATGACACTCCTGCGTCAACGGGAGGTCATACAACAAAATAGGGCTTCTACGTGAGGAAAGTCAATTGTCGACCATCTTCTCTAAAGAGACGAATCATGTTCTTTTTATGAAATCGGTCAGGAGAAAACACCCGTCTCAGAAAGAACAGGCGGGAGTGGCGGAGCGCCCGCCCGCATGTGTCCGAGAGACTGCGGTGAAGACCTTGGAACAGGCACGTCGGCGAGAGGAAACGGGAGGTCCGACGTATGAGGGTGATCAACCTGACGCCGCACGAGGTACGAGTGATCGATGCGCAGGCGCGGGTGATCCGCACCTGGAAGAGTGCGCCGCGCCCCGCTAGGGTCGAGACCGACCGGGTACCACTACGTGAGATCGACGGGATCCCCCTCCTTTCCGAGGAACGCACCCGTGCCGCCAACCTCCCCGACCCCGAGGAAGGGGTCTGGTACATCGTCTCTTCCGTGGTCGGCTCCGCCCATCCCGAGCGCTGCGACCTCCTGGTCCCCTCCGACCTGGTGCGGGACAGCAAGGGGGTGGTGACCGCCTGCCGTTCCTTCGTCATCATGTCCGAATCCGCGAGGGGCGGGGAAGTGGTGGAAACGGTCGCCTGAGGAATGAGAAAGGACAACGTGGACGAACCCTCCGCAGCCGTCGTCCTCGTGGGACAGAACCCCACCCCCGCCCTGTTGGCCTCGCTGACCCTCCCCGTCGACCACCTGTTCCTGGTCTGCAGCGACGGCACGGTGTCCGTGGCGCGACGGGTCGCAGAGGCGGTGGAGCGACTGCGCGAGAAACGCGTCGTACGCGTCCTCAGCGTCGGCCCGGACCCGCATGATCCCGAAGCGGTCACCACCCTCCTGGAGCGGGTGCGCGAGGCGCTCGCCGGACGCCCCTGGCACCTGGACTACACCGGCGGAACCAAGGTCATGAGCGTGGCGGCGGCGCTGCACCACGAACGCTCCCTCCCCTCTCGGGCGCACCTGCTGCGCCACTACCTTGACCCCCACAGCGACCCGCCCGGACGGCTCGGGGTGGACCTGGCGACCCTGGCCGCGATCCACGGAGCCCGTTGGGAGGAACGCCGCGACCCCGCGCCGGTGCGCCGCTACCTCGCCGGCGGAGAGGGCGCGCTGCGTGAGGCCTATCCACGGCTGCCCGACGGCGAACTCAACGGCGTCATGGCGGAGGGACGTGTCCTGGCCCACCTGCGCCGACTCACCGGTGGCAGGCCCGACACCGAGGTCATGGGCGCCCGTCGGGTGGTCGACCCCTACCGGTCCGGTGGCTCCATCGCCGACTTCGACGCGCTGCTGCGTCACCGCCACCGGGTCCTGTGCGTGGAGGTCAAGAGCCGCGCCGAGGACGTGATCGCCCGGGCCGGCTGGACGGTCGCCAAGTCGCGTCGGGTGTTCGGTGGGGCCACCCAGGTCCTGTTCGTCTACACCGGCCCGGTCGTGGACGACCTGCGTGAACGCATCACCGCCTACAACCCGGCACTGTCCGCCCGAAACGTGCACGTGTGGCACGCCGACGCCCTCCTCGAACGGGTGACCTCCTTCGACGCCCTGTGCAAGGCCTTCCTGCCGGCCCTGGACAGTGGACGCGGAACGGTGCCGGCCACACCCCTACCCCTGGCCCCGGCCCCCGGGCCATCCGACCACCCGGGTCCGGAACAGGGCCCACTCCTGGTCACCCCGCTGGGCGGCAGCCGCCTGGGCGCCCTGACCGCGCTGCACGCCCACCGGCCCTCCCGCGCACTGGTGCTGCCCTCCAAACAGAGCCTGCGCGCCAACGTGCGCGAGGCCGCCGCCCGCACCCTGTACGCGGTCGAGAACCCCGGTCTGCCCGCCCCCGGCGCCGACACCCTGCGCGCCGAGGGATACCGCGACCGGGTGCGCCTGGCCGCCGATCCGGTGAACGGCTTCGACCCCGAGGCGGTCGCGGCGACGGTGGGGGAGTGGATCGCCCGTGAACGCGACGGGGAGCGCCCCGTGGTCGTGGACTTCACCACCGGGACCAAGGCGATGAGCCTGGGGCTGACCAAGGCCGCCCTCAACGGCGGAGCCTGCGCCACCTACCAACTGGCCCGCGACCGGTCCGTGGTGTGCCTGCGCCATGGCCGGCACGGACTGCGCGGCCGTGCCGGGCCGGACTGGTCGTTGGTGCTCAGCGGTTACGAACCCCTGGCGTCGGAGCTGACCGAGGTGGTCGAGGGACCGGCGCTCGACGAGGTCGAGGTGGAACTGCTGGACCTGGTCGCGCGCGGTCTCTCCAAAGCGGCCTCGGGTCCCTGCCGGGTCTGGTGGGATCCCTCCCTGGCCGACGGATCGGCCTTCCTCACCGCGCGGGAGCGGCCCTCCCTGGTGTTGGCCTTCGACGATCGGGCGGTGGGTCTGGCCGCCCCCGCCTGGCGCCGGCGCAGAACCCCGGATGGGCCGCGTCGCGAGGTGAGCCCCGGCGGGTGGGCGCAGAGCGTGTTCGCCGCGACCACGCACCTGAGCGTGCGCTGCGACGTGGCCGGGACCCTGCTGGCGCTGACCCGCCCCGGCCGTGACGTGACCCGGGCCGGTGAGCTGGTGGACTGGATCGCCGAGAGCACCTCCGAAGGTGTCGGTGACCAGGGGATCCGGTTCGGCGACCCTACTCGACCGTTGGTGGTGGAGGTCGACCCGTCGGCGCCGCCGGCGTTGTTGGAGACCGACGTCGGCCTACTTTGACCGGTGCGCCATGATGGCATCCGGGAAAAGAGGGTGAACGTGCGTATTACGGGTGGTGTGGCCCTCGGGGGCATCGCGATGTTGCTGGCGGCCGGGTGTGCCCCGGCGGAGCCGCAGGACGCGGCGACGGTGAGCGTCGACTGGCAGGCGTGTCCGGAGGAGCTGGAGCGGGAGGAAGGGCTGGAGTGCGGGACCCTCGACGTCCCGCTCGACCATGCCGACCCCGACGGGGACACGTTGGAATTGGCGTTGGCGCGTCGCCCGGCCGAGGGCCCGCCCGAGGAGAGGATCGGGTCCCTGGTGGTCAACCCCGGTGGGCCCGGCGAGTCCGGGGTGGACATGCTCGACTACCCGATGTTCGACGACGACGTCCGTACCGCGTTCGACCTGGTCTCCTTTGATCCGCGAGGGGTCGGTGACAGCGGCGGCTTCGCCTGCGGCGACTGGTTCGCGATCGATGACGCCCGCCGCGCGATCCAGGAGCCCACCCGGGTGACCGACGCCGAACTCACCGACCTGGAGGACGCCGCCCGCGCCTACGCCGACACCTGCGCCGAGGAGGTGGGGGAGGACCTCCTCGCCCACATCGGCACCCTCGACGTGGTGCACGACCTCGACCTGATCCGTCGGGCGCTGGGCGACGAACACCTGTCCTACGTCGGATTCTCCTACGGCACACACATCGGTGCCCTGTACGCGGACCTCTACCCCGACTCGACCCGGGCCATGGTCCTGGACGGTGCGGTGGAGACCGAACGGCCCAACGTGGAGATCGCCCTCGACCAGGCCGAGGGCTTCCGTGACACCTGGGAGTTGTTCGTGGCCGACTGCGTGGCCGGGGGCGAATGCCCCTTCACCGGGGTGGCCGAGTCCGAGGCCGAGATGGTCGACCTGGCCGACCGGCTCGACGCCGACCCGCCCAGCACCCACGGCATGACCGTGGACGGCCCCACCCTGCTGGCGATGGTCTCCCAGGAGTTGTACTACGAGGACGCCTGGTCGGAACTGGCGAGGACCCTGGCCGCCGTGGACGTCGATCCACACGGGGCGGGCGAGCGACTCGACGCCCTCTACGACGGCACCTTCGGTCTCTACGAGGACGAGGAAGGGGACGACGAGGGGGCCGGGGCGGCAGAGGCGGACGATGAGGCCGCGCTGACCGCGATCAACTGCGCCGACCGCGACGACCCCACCGACCCCGACGTCTATCGGAGGGCCGCCCAAGAGGTCGCCGAGCACGCCCCGCTCTTCGGCCCCGACCTGGTCTGGGAACAACTGCCCTGCGCCTACTGGGTGGACACCGAGGAGACCCCCACCGGGTTCACCGCCCCCGACGCCCCGCCGCTCCTCGTGGTCGGCACCCTCGGCGACCCCGCTACCCCCTACGCGTGGGCCGAGGAACTCACCGCGCAACTCGACACCGCGGTCCTGCTCACCTACGAGGGCGCCGGACACACCGTCTACGGCTACGGTGACCCGTGCGTGGACGGCGCCGTCGACGCCTACCTCTTGGCCGGGCAGGTGCCCGAGGACGGGCTGTCCTGCCCGGGCGGGTAAAACACCTCGGGACGCACTGTTGACCCCGGTCACGGCATGTTCACCGTGCGTGTCTATTGTTTCACTCCGAGTATGGGAAGTCGAGGGTTCGGCTACTCGGAGTGAGGTCCGGTGTGCGGGTGTGGGCGAGACGGCGACTTTGGGGTGCCGGAGTGCTGGCCACGATGCTGGCGATCACCCCCGGAACACCGCTCGCCGACGTCAAGGACGGGCCCCACCCCTTCCACGGACAACACATCGACTGGGAACCCTGCCTCGACCAGGACGAACTCGCCGAGATCGGGCCGACCGAGGGTGACCCGGACTGGCAGGCCCGCCTGGAGTGCGGCAGCGTCACCGTCCCCGTCGACCACGGTGACCCCGAGGGTGAAGTCCTCGAACTGGCGCTGATCCGCCAACCCGCCCAAGGCGCGAGCCGAGGTTCGCTCGTGTTCGACTTCGGCGGCCCGGGGATCTCCGGGACCGACACCTTCCTCGCCGGCGCCCTACCACTGGGTCGCGGTGTACGGGAGAACTTCGACCTGGTCTCCTTCGACCCCCGAGGCGTGGGCGACAGCGGCGGGTTCACCTGCCGAGGCCACGCCGACCTGGACGCTCTCCTGGCCCGGATCCGAGGCATCGACCCCCACGACCTGCCCGAACGCGCCCTGGAGAAGTTGGAGAGGGTCGCGCACGCCTTCACCACCGGTTGCGTGGACGCCGTGGGCGAGGACTTCCTCTTCAACATGGGCACCGTGAACGTCGCCCGCGACCTCGACCTGGTGCGCGACGCCCTGGGTGACGAACGGCTGGACTACGTCGGCTACTCCTACGGCACCTCCATCGGGGCCCTGTACGCCGAGATGTATCCCGAACGCTCCGGCGCGCTGGTCCTGGACGGGGCGGTCTCGATCGACGACGACCTGATCACCGACACCGTCGAACAGACCGCCGGACTCCAGACCTCCTGGGAGGCGTTCGTCGCCTACTGCCTGGACAGCGCCCCGGAATGCCCGTTCACCGGAATGGACAGCGCCTCCGAGGAGTTGGCGACCCTCCTGGACGGCCTCGACACGGAGCCGTTGCGCGTCGACGGGCGTGACCTGGACCGGTACGCCCTGCTGGACCTGCTGCGCGGTTCGCTGCACACCGAACAGCTATGGCCGGGCGCCGCCCTGCTGCTCGCCGGACTGGCCGACGACGAACGCGACGGGTTCGTCACCGACTATCTGTCGAGCCTGCGCGGCGACGACGCCGACGCGCCACCCGGCGCGGACGAGGCCGCGCACATCGCCGTGCGTTGCGCCGACCACCCCCGGCCCACCGACATCGGCGACTACCTCCAAGGCGCCCGCGAGGCCGAGGCCGCCTCACCGCTCTTCGGGGGAACCGAGGTGTGGCGGATGCTGCCCTGCGCCACCTGGCCCGACACCGAGGCGACGCCCACCGGGATCAGCGCACCGATGGCCCCGCCGATCCTGGTCGTGGGCACCCTGGGGGATCCGGCCACCCCCTATCGGTGGGCCCGGGAACTGACCGAGCAGCTCGGCTCCGCCACCCTGCTCACCTACGAGGGCGGCGGCCACACCGCCTACGGGGCCGGCCGCGCCTGTGTGGACAACGCGGTGGAGATCTACCTGCTCGGCGGTGGGCTCCCTGGTGAGGACACCACCTGCCCGAGCGTGCTCTGATCTCCCCCTCCCGGACCGGTGGATTCCTGTTCACGGGCGCGCAGGAACCCACCATCGGTTACCCGGCCTGGGTGTTCGTCCCGGTCCTGGTCGCTCTGCCGTGCGCGGCCCTGTTCACCACGCTCACCCTGAGCCATCGAACCGCTCGGACCGCGTCCCCTCCCGATAGCGGCCCGGGGACACACCGAACTCCCGCTTGAACGCGTTGGCGAACGCGAACTGCGAGGAGTACCCGACCCTCGTCGCGATCGAGCCGACCGGTGCATCCTCCTCGTTCAACAGCCGGGCCGCGGTGGTCAACCGCCACCAGGTCACGTAGGCCAGCGGCGACTGCCCCACCAGGGTGGTGAAGCGTCGGGAGAACGCGGCCCGCGACAACCCGGCGCGCTCACCCAGTTCCGCCACGGTCCAGGGGCGCGACGGGTCGCGGTGCACCGCCTGGATCGCCTCGTGCACCCCGGGGTCGCGCATGGCGCCCGCGAAACCGCACCCGGCCCTCGTACCCGACGCGCCTTCCTGATCCAGGTGGGTCCGCAGGATATAGACCACCAGCATGTCCAACAGGTGCGGGATCACCGTGTCTCCGCCCGGACGCCCCGACCCCAGTTCTCTGCCGAGCAGGCCCACCGCCAGCGGTAGCTCGGAACGTTCCCCCACCCGAGCCGGCAGGTGCACCACCGGCGGCAACTCGGCCAGGAGCGGGTGGGGACGCGTCACCCCGGCGAAGTAGGAACCACCGACCGTCACACAGGTGGGTTCGCCCCGCGCCTCGCCCACCGAAGTGACGCCGAACGGCCCCGTTCCGGGAACCAGGTCCTTGGGGCGGGCGAACCCCTCCGAACACACCAGCGTCGGCACCGTCTCGCCCGCCACGGCCTCGGCCACCCCGTCCTGCTCCCGTAGGGACTTCGCGCGGTCCAACCCCTCGACGGGCGCCTGGGGATCGCTCACCAACGCGTGCTCGGCGCCCCGGGGCAGGAAGAGGACGTCGCCGGCGCCCAGCTGAAGTGGTTCGCGGCCCTCCATCAGCGCCCAGCAGGCCCCCTGCAACACCACGAGGAACTTGCCGCCGGGTACTTCCGGGAACCGCATGCCCCAGGGCGCGTACCACTCGATCCGCGCCGACCGTGGCCGACCGGTACGCATGGTCGAGATGACGTCGCTGAGTACATCCATGCCGCCAGCGTATCCAGAATGATGGCCAACATGGACGCTCGCGTATATATCGGAGCCGATCACGCATAGGAAGTCTCTTTCTAGGTCCGTACGGTCATGAAGGAACCGACCCGAAGCGAGGAAGTCCCATGACCGTCACCAAGACCCGCACCGCCCGATCCACCTGGCGTCCCCGCCTCATCACCGTGGTGGCCGTGGCCGTCGTCAACGCCCTCGTGGCCCTGGCCGGGCCCCTGATCGGAGCGGACATGGTGGTCACGCCACCCGGCCAGGAACCCGCCCCGATCGACTGGCCGGCCTTCGCGATCTTCAGCGCCGGTTTCGCCGTCCTGGGCTGGGTCGCGCTGCTGCTCGTCCAACGTGTCCTGGGTGCCGACCGTGGTCGCCTGGCGTGGACCATCGTCGCGGTGCTCATCACCGTGCTGATGTTCCTGCCGCCCCTGGCCGTGGGCGCCTCGACCGCCACCGCCATCGTCCTGGAGCTGTCCCACCTGGTGGTCGCCGCCATCGTCATCCCGGTCTTCTGGCGCACCGCCGGAGACTAGTCCGCTGTCCGAATCATGAGGGCGACACCGGCCCCTCGTCCACGTTCCGTAAGGGGTCGGTGCCGATATGTGGGGCGATGAGGGCAATGGCGTATGTTTCGGACATGCCGGCTGTCGATCGCATCCGCGGTCGCGCCGCCTCCGAAGGGACCACCCCCTGCAACTGAGCGCATTGCTCAACGGCCATGCCCACCAGGTCATCCACGGGGACCCCGACATCCCCATCACCGCGGCGCCCAGCGTCGACATCGATCGAGTGGCGCCGGGTTCCCTCTACCTCGCGCTCCCAGAGCACCCCGAAGGTGGTCCGGAGGGGATCGCCACGGACCTCGTGTCCGCGCGCCACCACGGCGAACCCGGTCGGGACATGGACGTCGTCGCGGTCACCGGCACCAATGGCAAGACCTCGGTGGCGTCCATGTACGAGTCCCTGCTGCGGATCGCCGCCGGTGCCCGGGTCGGGGTCATCGGTACCTCTGGGGCCCGGACCGGCGGTGATCCCATTCCGATGCCCCGGACCCTGCTCAGCACACCAGAGGCCCCGGACCTTCAGTACCTGCTGGCCCGCATGCGGGCCCGGGGCACCCGGAGCGTCGTGCTGGAAGCGACGTCCACGGGCCTGCTCCAGCACCGAGTGGACGGCTCCCACATCGACGTCGGGATCTTCACCGACCTGACCCAGGACCACCTGGACGACCACGGCACCATGGAGAACTACCGGGACGCCAAACCACGGTTGTTCCATGGCTTGTGCCGGCAGGCCGTGATCAACGTGGGCGACCCGTGGGCGCCGCCATCCCGGCGATGATGCCGGGGGCCACGGTGTCCTACTCCGTCGAGGGACCGGCGGACTACCAGGCGACCGACCTGGTGGTCGACGCCTCGGGCGTCCGCTTCCTCCTCCGGTACGAGGGCCGCAAGTACCCGGCGGCGATCCCGACTCCGGGGCGTTTCTCGGTGTCCAACGCGCTCGCCGCACTGGCCACCTGCCACATCCAGGGACACGAGCTCTCCGGACTGGTGGCGGCGCTGGAGCGAATGCCCCGGATCCCGGGTCGCTTCGAGTACTTCGCGGCCCCGCGGGGCATCTCGGTGATCGTCGACTACGCCCACTCGCCGGACTCCCTGGACAAGGTCCTGGACACGATCCGCGACTTCGCCTCTGGCCGGGTGCTCCGAGACCACGCCGAGGAACCACGGCGACAGCGTGAATACGAGGACGAGGCCATCGCGGCCATCACCACCGTGGTCCGGGAACTGAGTTCGTTGGTCGAGGAACATGGTGGTGTGGTGGCGGGTACACCCTGGTTCTCTGGGGCAGGGGAGCCCGACGAGCAAGGGCGGCAGGCTCTCACGGAGGAAGTACCGCAGTGGTTGGTCAAGGTGCCGGTCAGAGTCGGGTCCGGTGTTGTTGCCAGGGTGCTCGTAGCCTTGGATGAGGGTGCCGAAGTACAAGCCTTCGAGGCACTGGAGGAGTTGTCGATCCACATAGCCGGTGGAGTTCAGGGGCCAAATTCAGCACGGCCGCTGCCCAGTTGTCGGCCCGGGCCCCAGAAGGTTTCTTCCCCGATGTGTCCGGGATGCGTCACATCCTGCACGAGGACGGTGTCGAGACCGTAGTGCGTCTGCGTCCCCTGGCCGGGAACGTGAAGCGGGTCTGAAGCCTTTGGTTTCGGGGCGGGGCGGGCGGGCGTGGGGTGAGTGTGGGTCTTTTGGCGGGTGCGCTTGGGGCCGTGAGTCTTGGGGTTGTTGGGCGTTGTTCGGGTGGTTGGTGGGGCGCCTCGGGTCGGGAGCCTTGGGGTTGTTGGGCGGGGTGGGGGTGGGTTCTCCCTCCTTCCCCGCCGCGTGATTGTTGCCGCCCGCACCGCACGCGTCAAGGCGATGTCGGGTTCTGTAGCGATCGGGTTGGTGGCCTTGACCCGTGCGGTGCGGGCGGCGGTTTGGCGGCTATCGGGGAAGGGGGGAGAGTGGTTGAGGTCCCAACGGCCCTGTGGGCCTGCGGCCCACTCCGGTCGCAGCCGGCCGGATCCCTCCCCCTCCCTCTGGTGTCCTCGTGGGGCGCGTCGCCACTACGTGACGGGTGAGGTCACGAAGTACCCGCTACAGGCCAGGCACAGGGCGGGGCGCGTCCCCGCGGTAGCCGGCCCTGGTCTTCACAGCGATGATCTTGCTCGTAGCGCCCATTTGGGCGCCCATAATGGCGCCACGGACAAGATCGTTTCCATTCAGAGCCCCTTCCCTCGAATTCGCCAGGAGTGTCTCCGCAATAGGCAGATCCGACCATAAGGAAAAGAGGTTGCGGGCAACCCGAAACAGAGACTCTCACATAGCAGGAATGCCAGCTCCAGAATTCGACTAATAAACTCGCAGGGAGGCCTGTCGCTATCGTGGGTGTTCGCATATAATCAGAGTATGAGCTTTCCTCCCCACGCACCGCGCCCGACCGGGAACACCCCGGTCGATAAGGCGATGGCGGGTGCGCGGGAGATGGCGGTGGAATTCTCCGGCCGGGATATCCCGTTCGGGTGCGAAACCGAGACGCTCGCCCAGTTTCGCCGGCTCAACCAGGAAACAGACCGGATCCGTTACGGGATGCTGCCCGCCCTGGCCCGTATGGAGGCCACCGGTGTCCTGTTGGAAGAGGGTGGCCAGCGCAGCATCCAGGCCTGGGTCACCCACCAGTGGGGGACCGCTCCGGCCGAGGCCAAGAGCCTTGCCACCCTCGCCCGGGCGTTGTACAAGCAGCAGTTGCCGCTCGTGGAAGAAGCGTTCGGGAAGCAGACTCTGTCTTTGGGTGAAGCGTGCGCGATCGCGACCTCCACCGAAAAAGCGACTACCGAGTGGGCGAAGGTCCTCGAAACAGCGGATGAGGAATTCCGTGCCCAGCGCCCTTCGGTGGAGGGGTTTCGGGCCCGGTTGGAATACGGGCTCATCGCCTATAAGCAGGAGTGCCCGCAGGCTTCGGTGCGCCAGTTGCGGGACGCGGCGAAATGGTTCATGGCCCGCCTGGACCCGGATAAGGCCGACCGGGACTACGATGAAACGTTCAAGAACCGGGGCGCCCAATTCTCACCCACGTTCGAGTCCGGGTTTTTGCTGCGGATGTGGGGGCCGGGGGCCGACCACGAACTCATCCAGGCCGCCCTGCAGGCTTACACCGAGCCGTATGGGCCGGAGAACGCCGCCGTCCCGAAGCATCAGCGCACCTATGACGCGATGATGCGGATCTTCGAGACCGCTCTGGGCCACCGGGGTTGCTCCAGCCTGAGCCGACAGCCTCTGGCGACCCTCAACATCACCGTCCCCCTGAAGCGCTTCCTGGGCGACGGGTCGGCTGAGCCCGCCACCACCGAGGATGGTGTGGTGTTGCCCGATCAGATGGTGGCCCGCCTGCCCCCCACAGTTGGCTGCGCCGGTTCGTGACCGACGCCCAGGGTCGGACCCTGTTGGATGTGGGGCGAAAGCAGCGGTGCGCCCCCGATCCGGTCCGTCAAGCGGCCGGGTTCAAGAAGCCCTACTGCGAGTGGCACGAAGGCTGCGACATGCCGCGTAGCTGGTCGCAGTACGACCACATCGTCCCCTTCTCCCACGGCGGGGCCACCAGCGCCGACAACATGCAGGTGCTGTGCTCGACCCACAATCGGCTCAAGCACCGGTTGCAGGCCAAGATGAACCGGCAGATCTGGGAACACCACCACGCCCAGAACCACCAGGACACCGAGACCAGCGGGTCCGGGGATGGTGAGGGGGAGCCAGCCCCAGCCACCGCCCCCTAACCACCACCCGTTTCCACCAGGTGGAACACCACCCCGACGAGATCACCCCCGGTTGGGTGTCAGACCCCAAGGGCCCGTGCCCTGTGGGGATATCGGCATGCCCAGAGCCAGAAACCCCACGAACCCCCTACCCGGAGCCATCACCAGGGGCCAGAATGACTCCCATCGGGGGTCTCGGCTGGACAGTGCCGCCCTCGGCCCTACGGCGGCCATCTGTCCTATCGGCGCCACCCCCACCACGGGCAGTGTGGCCATTGCGGGTTACCCACTACCCCCTTGCCCTTTATGGTCGGCGCCACCTCTCACGGAAGTATCTCCTCAGGGTTTCGGTGGAGGGGCTCTGAAGAGAAACGATCTTGTCCGTAGCGCCATGTTGGGCGCCCAACATGGCGCTACGAGCAAGATCATCGCCAAAGGGGCGCCAGGGCCGGCTACCGCGGGGACGCGGCTCGCCACCCGTCCCACCTGTAGCGGGCCCTTCGTGACCGGACCCGTCACGTAGTGGCGACGCGGCCCACGAGGACACCAGGCGGAAGGGAAGGAATCCGGCCGGCTACGGCCGGACCGGGCCCCCGGGGCCCGAAGGGCCCGGGGCCGTTGGGACCTCAACCACTCTCCCCCCTTCCCCGATAGCCGCCAAACCGCCGCCCGCACCGCACGGGTCAAGGCCACCCACCCCGCTGACGAGCAACTCAACATCGCCTTGACGCGTGCGGTGCGGGCGGCAACAATCACGCGGCGGGGAAGGAGGGAGAACCCACCCCCACCCCGCCCCGTGAACCGGTGGGCTCTCGATCTCAGGCGCCCCACACACCCACCCCACACCCGCCAGACCACCCACAGGACCACCACCCACCCGCACAACCACCAACAACCCCAAGGCATGAGGCCTGAGACACCCCACCAACAAAAAAAGGGGGCCGCCTAAAAAGACAACCCCCCAACACACAACCCCACCCACACACAAAAAAAGGGGGCCCGCCAACAAGCGGACCCCCCAAAGAAAAACCGTGGCAGCGACCTACTCTCCCACCCCACCACAGGGCAGTACCATCAGCGCAAAGAGACTTAACGACCGGGTTCGGAATGAGACCGGGTGTGACCCTCCAGCAATAACCACCACGGAAACCACACGACCACCACAACCCCACCAAAGGAGCCACGACAGCCAAGCTTTCGTGAAAAATGTGCGCGAGCAACCTAATTATCTGCAGCGGACAAGCCCTCGGCCTATTAGTACCGGTCAGCTCCACCCCTCACAGGGCTTCCACACCCGG
>NZ_JBEYLC010000032.1:0-72269 GCF_040635885.1 Nocardiopsis sp. NPDC006832
CGTGGGTGGTGCGCATCCGCAGCCGCTGCGCCTCCAGCAGCTTGCCCTGCCCCTCCAGTTCGGTGAGCCGTTCCCCCAGCTCCGCCTCGATCGTGGCGATGGCGCGCTCGGTGCGCTCCTCACCGGCCACGTAGTGCGACGCGGGGAAGATGAACATCTCCTCGCTCTCCCCCAGCACCTCGCCGGTGAGCGGGTGCAGCGTCATCAGCCGTTCGACCTCGTCACCGAACATCTCGATGCGGATCGCCAGCTCCTCGTAGACCGGGATGATCTCGATGGTGTCCCCGCGCACCCGGAACGTGCCACGGGTGAAGGCGGTGTCGTTGCGCGAGTACTGCATCTCCACCAACCGGCGCAACAGGTCGTCCCGGTCGACCTCCATGCCCACGGCCAACCGGGCCATCCGGTCCACGTACTCCTGTGGCGTGCCCAGACCGTAGATGCACGACACCGACGCCACCACGATGGTGTCGCGCCGGGTGAGCAGCGAGTTGGTCGCCGAATGCCGCAGACGCTCCACCTCGTCGTTGATCGACGAGTCCTTCTCGATGTAGGTGTCGCTCTGGGGGACGTAGGCCTCGGGTTGGTAGTAGTCGTAGTACGAGACGAAGTACTCGATCGCGTTATTGGGCATCATCTGCCGCAACTCGTTGGCGAACTGCGCGGCCAGGGTCTTGTTCGGCTGCATCACCAGCGTGGGCCGCTGCAGCCGCTCCACCGTCCACGCCACCGTGGCCGTCTTACCGGTACCGGTCGCGCCCAACAGCACCGTGTGCTCGCGCCCGTCCCGCACCCGTTCACTGATCTCCTCGATCGCGCGCGGCTGGTCGCCCGCGGGGGTCATCTCCGAGACGACCTCGAACGGGGCCTCACTGCGTTTGATGTCGCTGACCGGTCTCACTAGCCCTCAAATCTCCCGTCGAACCGTCCCCTCATCCCAACGCTACAGACCGCCTCTGACATCCCTGGCCGAACGACTCCTCGGCGTTACCATCGAAAGAAGCGAAAAGTGCCCGAAAAGTGAGGTACGCGCTGTGTCCCACCCCTCCAGACCCACCTTCGACCCGGCACTTCCCGCCAGGACCATCGAACGGCTGCGCGCCCACACCGACCGGCTCGTCCCCGCCACCAAGGCCCGACCACGCCGCCCCACCTGGCGCGAGAGCGCCCTGGGCCTGCTCCTGGGAAGTACCTCCGCCGCCGCCCTCGCCCTCCTCGTCGACTCCCTCGTCGTTCCGCTGACGGTCCTGTTGTGTCTGGGAGGGACCGTTCTCCTTCTCGGGCTGGTCGCCCGCCGAGGCGGCGTCGCCGATGACTGGCCCGACCTGATCATGCACGCGTTCTGGGCGTTGCCCACCTCGCTCGCCGGGGTCCTGGGCGCGCACTGGATCGCCTCCGAGGCCCTGGGCACCGCTCTACCGGGCGACCCGGCCCTGGCCGCGCTCTACCTCGTCACCGGCGCGGCCGGAAGCGCCGCCATCATGCGCCCGGGTATGCCCGCACGCCTGGCCACCGAACACCACGGCCGATACGTACTGCCCGAGGACTTCGGCCGTCCCTCCTCCCTCGCCACCCGCCGCGAGGAACCCGAGGCGCACCTCTTCGCACGCCTGCAACAGACCACCGACCGGGTCGAGGAGGGGCGACGCGTCCTCGGCCACTCCTTCGACGCCTCTCAGACCCTGCCCCTGTTACGCCAGGAGGAATGGCGCCTGTCCCAGGAACTGCTGCGGCTGCGCTCCTTACGCCGGGAACTGGTCCAACGCCGCAAGGACGCCGTTTCCGACCAGGTCACCCGTGCCCTGGCCCCGCAGTCCGAAGCCGTCTCCCGCGCCCACCGGGCGCTCTCCCGCCGGGTCGACGAACTCGCCGCCTACGGCGAACGCGTCCACGCCGCCGTCCTCGCCCACCACGAGTGGCAACAGTGCCAGGAGATCGCCGACCGGGCCGCCGACTACGCCGACCTGGCCCTCACCTCCGGCCAGGACCCCACCCCCACCGAGGAACTCGACTCCAGTCTGTTGAGCGTGCGCGCCGCCCTCAGCGTGCGAGAGGACCTGGTCCGCGAGGCCGTGGCGGCGGGCACCTCACTCTCCGAAACCTTGGACGAGGAACCCGAACCCTAGAGGTCACGCGGCCCGGAAGGCCGCCTGTACGGTCTCGCCGATCCGCCGTTGGATCGGATCGGCCTCGGCACCGAAAAGCCGTTCGTCGACGGTACCGACCACTCGCATCGCCTCGCCCAGGATCCGCCGCCCCTCGCCGGTGAGCGTGATCCTGGAGGCGGCACCGGCGCGGGCCGTGTCGTCCCGTACCAGGCCGGCGGCCTTGAGCGCCTTCACCGCGGTGTGCGTGCTCTGGACCGTGATGTTCGACATCCGGGCCAGGTCACTGAACGAGGCACCCGGAACACTCGCGATGTGCCCGAGCAGCCCGAGCCGACCCACCGTCAGTTCGATTTCCGAGAGGGCATCGCTCAGCTCCGACTCGATCGTCCGGGCCAGCGTGAGCAACAGCACCGACGTGCTCGTCACAGGGGCGCCCGGCCACACTTCTTCGTCCACCATGGCCCCATTCTCCTCCAAGGTGAACCCCGACCGTCTCCGATGAGCCGCGCTGCTATCCTTCAGCTTGCCTGAAGGTTGGTGGTGGCGAACACGCGAGCCACCGTTCCCGACCCGCCCCTCTCATCCGAACGGAACTCGTGTCCATGCTCGAAGTCATCCAGTCGTTTCTCCTGACCGCTCACCTGTTCGGCATGGCAACGATCGTCGGCACGTTCTTCGTGCAGATGCGTCGGAGCACGGGCTTCGCCACCGGTCTCATGCTCGGAGGGGCGGTCGTCCAGGTCGCCACCGGCATGGCGTTGGTCGGCGTCGGCTACGCGACGGGCGCCGACGTGAACCACGCCAAGATCGCCGTGAAGCTCGGTATCGGGGTCACCGTGCTCGTCACGGCCCTCCTGGCCGCACGCGCTCAGAGTCGCGAAGGCAGGGTCAAACCCATGTTCCACACCGCGGGAGGGCTGGCGACCGTGAACGTGCTGGTCGCCGCGCTCTGGCAGTGATCGGGCACGAGCCCCTACCCGAAGGCACCGGGCACCGGTGTCCTGTTCGGTGAACCACGGGAGGTCGTCGGTTCGGGCCCGGGGAACACCGCCTAGCCGGCGCGGTCCAGGAGCTCACTCCACAGTTCGGCGGCGCGTTCGGCCAGCTCCTCACGGGTACCGGAGTTGTCCACCACGAAGTCGGCGGCGGCCAGGCGCGTCTCGCGATCGGCCTGGGCGGCTATGCGGGCCCATACCTGTTCACGCGGCATGCCGCGGTCACGGGAGACGCGTTCCACCCGTACCTCGTCGGGGGCGTCGACCACGACCACCACGTCGTAGAGGGACTCCAGACCGTTCTCCACCAGCAACGGGACGTCGTAGACCACGACCTTGGCGCCGGATTCCAACGCCTCCTCCATCAGCCGGCCGCTACGCTCGCCCACCCTGGGGTGGACGATGGCGTTGAGCCGAGCCAACCGGGTCTCGTCGGCGAACACCAGCTCACCCAGCCTGGGCCGGTCCAGCCGACCCTCGGGGGTGAGCACCCCTTCCCCGAACTCGGCGACGACCTCGGCCAGCCCGGGGGTCCCCGGCTCCACCACCTCGCGGGCGATGGCGTCGGCGTCGATGACCACCGCCCCATAGGAGGCCAACGCGGCCGAGACCGCGCTCTTGCCCGAACCGATCCCGCCGGTGAGTCCCACTTTCAGCATGCGCCAAACCCTAGAGGTCGGAGTGCGCGATCGTCACACCGACCCCGCCGTCACCCGCCCCAGTTCCTTGCGCATGTGCACCATCACCAGGTGGTCGGCGACGCGCTCCCGGTGTGTCTCGGCGTAGCCCAGCCGACGGTAGAGGCGCTGTTCGGTGGTGTTCTGCGCCCCCGAGAACAGGGTCAACGCCGCAAGCTCCGGGCGACGGCGCCGCAGGTCCTCCTCCAGCCGCTCCATCAACGCCCGGGCGATCCCGCGCCCGCGCACGTCGGGGGCCACGACCAGGCGACCCACCACCCCGGTCGTGTCGGTGGTCGCCGCGCGCACCGCGCCCACCAGCCGATGACCCACCACCGCCTTGAGCACCAGCGCGTCCCCCGAGGCCAACAGTCCCTCGATCCGGGACAACCCCTCGGTGAGCGGCAGGATGAACGGGTCCCCGTAGGTCTGCGCCTCATCGACGTAGGCGGCACGCTGGAGGGTGAACAGCTCCCCCGCGTCCGCCACGGTGGCCGGGTGGATCTCGAACACGTCGCCTCCTGGTGCGCTCCCCTTCACGGGCTTCAACCTAGAGCCTGACACACGGCGAGGGGCCGCCCCCACCGAAGTGGGAACGGCCCCTCGAACGACCAGAGGCTTAAGCCTCGCCGCCCGCGAGCTTCTCGCGCAGAGCGGCCAGGGCCTCGTCGGAGGCCAGGGCGCCACTGCCGGAGTCGGAGGTGCCGGTGGAACCGGTGCTCTGGGCACCGCCGCCGGTGTACTCTTCCTCTTCCTCCGGAGCAGGAGCGTTGGCGGCGTCGGCCTCGGCCGCGCGCGCCTCCTCGACCTGCTTGCGGTGAGCCTCGAAGCGAGCCTGCGCCTCGGCGTAGCTGCGCTCCCACTCGTCCCGCTGAGCCTCGAAGCCCTCGAGCCACTCGCCGGACTCGGGGTCGAAGCCCTCGGGGTACTTGTAGTTGCCCTGCTCGTCGTAGTCCGCGGCCATGCCGTACAGGGTGGGGTCGAAGTCCACCTGGTCGGGCGAGACGGCCTCGTTGGCCTGCTTCAGCGAGAGGCTGATGCGACGACGCTCAAGGTCGATGTCGATGATCTTCACGAAGATCTCGGTGCCGACCTGGACGACCTGCTCGGGCACCTCGACGTGGCGCTCGGCCAGCTCGGAGATGTGGACCAGGCCCTCGATGCCCTCTTCGACGCGCACGAACGCACCGAACGGAACCAGCTTGGTGACCTTGCCGGGAACGACCTGGCCGATCTGGTGGGTCCGGGCGAACTGCTGCCACGGGTCTTCCTGGGTCGCCTTGAGCGACAGGGAGACACGCTCACGCTCCATGTCCACGTCGAGAACCTCGACGGTGACCTCCTGGCCGACCTCGACGACCTCGCTCGGGTGGTCGATGTGCTTCCAGGACAGCTCCGAGACGTGCACCAGACCGTCGACGCCACCCAGGTCCACGAAGGCACCGAAGTTGACGATCGAGGAGACGACGCCCTTGCGGATCTGACCCTTCTGGAGGGTGTTGAGGAACGTCTGGCGAACCTCGGACTGGGTCTGCTCGAGCCAGGCACGGCGGGACAGGACCACGTTGTTGCGGTTCTTGTCCAGCTCGATGATCTTGGCTTCGAGCTCGCGGCCCACGTAGGGCTGGAGGTCGCGGACGCGGCGCATCTCGACCAGGGAGGCCGGCAGGAAGCCGCGGAGGCCGATGTCGAGGATGAGACCACCCTTGACGACCTCGATGACGGTGCCGGTGACGACGCCGTCCTCTTCCTTGATCTTCTCGATCGTGCCCCAGGCCCGCTCGTACTGAGCGCGCTTCTTGGACAGGATCAGACGGCCTTCCTTGTCCTCCTTCTGGAGAACGAGGGCTTCGACCTGGTCGCCGACGGCAACCACTTCACCGGGGTCGACGTCATGCTTGATCGACAGTTCCCGAGAGGGGATGACACCCTCGGTCTTGTAGCCGATGTCGAGCAAGACCTCATCTCGATCGACCTTCACGATGGTGCCCTCGACAATGTCACCGTCGTTGAAGTACTTGATGGTCTCGTCGATCGCCGCGAGGAAGGCTTCCTCGGACCCGATGTCGTTGACCGCTACCTGGGGTGTCGAGGTGGCCTCGGTGCTGCTCGTCATTTGTGGGTGGACTCCGGATACGGACAGGTTCAGGAAATGGGCACGCCGCGGGCTCGGGCTGTTCGATCCGTCGTCCAGATGTGAGGAGCAGGGGCACATGTACGGAACGAGCCGTCCGTGACCGCCGACTACCTGAGTCCAGAGTGGTGACCGATGCGGTGCAACCCTTCGCCCCCTACGGGGACGACAGACGGCACGCACGAAACCCACAACGCTCTGGCCAGAATATGAGACAAGGGCGTCCTGGTCAATCGGAACCCAGGACCGCCAACCCGACGAAGGGCATATTGGCCGCAACCTACCCGAGCGGGACGGTCAAGATCAACTGGACGACGTCGCATGTCCGACGGTGCTTACCCACCCGTAACCTCATGGCCTTCCCACGGGCCCGAACCGTCCCCGAAGGAGCCGAAGATCACTCCATCGAAGGCCGCGAACGTGCCCGTTTGACCTCGCTCCGGCGCCGTTTGGCGTCCAACCGACGCCGCTTGGCGTTCTTGGAGGGCTTGCGTTCGCGCCGTTCCGGCGGCGGGGGCTCGATCGCCTCCGCCAGGACCGACGCCAGCTTCTCCCGGGCCTCCAGCCGGTTGCGCACCTGCGACCGGTGGGTCTGCGCCGACACCGTCAGCACACCCTCCACCAGGCGCCCCCGCAGACGTTCCAACGCCCGGGCCCGGCGAGTCTCTCCCAGTGCCCGACAGGACGCCACGTCCAGCGACAACGACACCCGGGTGTCGGAGGTGTTGACGTGCTGCCCTCCCGGCCCCGAGGACCGGGAGAACCGCCACGTCAAAGCGTCCGCGGGAACGGTCACGGGCCCCACGGCCAGACCTTTCGTGGTCTCGTCCTGCCCCGCCACCGTTCCCACCCTCTCGATCTTCCGCGCTAGTGCGCGGCGTCGTGCCAGTTCTGTCCGCTGCCGACCGAAACGCCCAGCGGAACACGCAGATCATAGGCCGAGCCCATCTCGTGCGTCACGAGGTTTTCCACCGCCTCGCGCTCACCCGGGGCGATCTCCACCACGAGTTCGTCGTGCACCTGCAGCAGGACACGGGAGTCGTGTCCGCCCTCGGTGAGCGCCGCGTCCACCTGCAACATCGCGACCTTGATGATGTCGGCCGCCGAACCCTGGATCGGCGCGTTCAACGCCATCCGCTCGGCCATCTCCCGGCGCTGCCGGTTGTCGCTGGTCAGATCCGGCAGGTAGCGGCGTCGGCCCAGGATCGTCTCGGTGTAGCCGACCTTGCGGGCCTGCTCCACCACCGCGTTCAGGTAGTCGCGCACCCCGCCGAAGCTGGCGAAGTAGTCCTCCATCAGCCGCTTGGCCTCGTCCGGAGCGATCCCCAACTGCTGCGACAGCCCATAGGCGCTCAACCCGTAGGCCAACCCGTAGCTCATCGCCTTGATCTTGGAACGCGCCTCGCCGTCGACTTCTTCCACCGCGATGTCGAACACCCGCGCCGCCATCTGCGCGTGGAAGTCGTAACCGCTGTTGAACGCGTCGATCAGCGCCTGCTCGCCGGACAGGTGCGCCATGATCCGCAGCTCGATCTGGCTGTAGTCGGCGGTCAACAGCTCGTCGTAGCCCGCACCGACCACGAACGCCCGCCGAATCCGCCGACCCACGTCCGTGCGCACCGGAATGTTCTGCAGGTTGGGTTCGGTGGAGCTGAGCCGCCCGGTCGCCGCCACCATCTGGTTGAACGTGGTGTGGATGCGGTCGTCGTCGGCGACGGTCTTGATCAGACCCTCGACCGTGGTGCGCAGCTTGGTCTGGTCCCGGTGGTGCAACAGCACCCCCGGCAGCTCGTTGACGGTCTGCCCCGCCAGCCACGCCAGCGCGTCGGCGTCGGTGGTGTACCCGGTCTTGATCTTCTTCGTCTTCGGCAGCTCCAGGTCCTCGAACAGCACCTGCTGCAACTGCTTGGGCGAACCCAGGTTGAACTCACGGCCCACGATCTCGTGCGCCCGCTCCACCGCGGCGCGTCCCGCCGAGGCGAACTCCGCCTGCAACTCCTCCAGATAGGGGCGGTCCGCGGCGATCCCGGCCCGCTCCATCCGCGCCAACACGTCCACCAGCGGCAGCTCCACCTCGCGCAGCAGGTGCGACCCACCACGCTTGCCCAACTCCGCGGCGAGCACGACCGCCAGGTCCCGGGTGGCCGCGGCGCGCACCGACAGCACACGGCCGCGCCCGCCCCCTTCGCCCTCCGAGCCCAGGTCCAGGGCCAACTGATCGCCGTCGGTGTCCTCCTCCAGTTCCCGACCCAGGTACTTGCGGGTCAGGTCGACCAGATCGAACCGGCGCTGCCCGGGCTGGGCCAGGTAGGCGGCCAGCGCGGTGTCGCTCACCACGCCGCCCAGGGACCACCCGTGCGCGCCCAGGGCCAGCAGGGCGCCCTTGTACTCGTGCACCACCTTGGGACGATCGGCGTCGGCGAGGAAGGCCGCGAGCGCATCGGTGTCGGCGACGTCCAGCAGAGTGGGGTCCAGGTAAAGGGAGGCACCGCCGGCGACGGTCACCGCCAGCGCGTCCACCCGACCGGTCCCCCGCCCCCAGGCACCTTCCAGGGCCAGTCCGGCCGGAGCCTCGGTGGTCACACCGTCGATGGAGGCGTGTTCGGTGAGCCAGGCCGCCACATCGCCGGTGCCGGCGACGGTCACGTCCACCTCGAAACCCTCACCGGAGCCGTCGACGCCCTCGCCCTCACCCTGGTCCGCGGTGCGCACCACCGTGTACAGGCGCTCACGCAGGCTGGAGGCGAACTCCAGGTTGTCGAAGAGCGCGTCCACCCCGGCCCGGTCCGTCTCGCCCAGACCCAGCGCACCCACCTCGGCGTCCAGTGGCACGTCGGTGACCAGCTTGTTGAGACGCTGGTTGCGCAGCACGTCGGCCAGATGGTCGCGGAAGTTCTGCCCGGCCTTACCGGTGACCTCGTCGGCGCGCTCCACCAGGGCCTCCAGGGACCCGAACCTGGCGATCCACTTCGCGGCGGTCTTGGGCCCCACCCCGGGCACACCGGGCAGGTTGTCGGCCTTCTCCCCCACCAACGCGGCCAAGTCCCGATAACGCTCGGGCGAGACCCCGTACTTGTCCTCCACCGCCGCCGGATCCATCCGCCGCAGATCCGACAGGCTCTTGCCCGGGTACAGCACCGTGCAATTCTCGGTGACCAGCTGGAAGGCGTCCCGGTCACCGGAGGCGATCAGCACCTCCATACCCGCCTCGCCACCCTGGTGGGCGAGCGTGGCGATCACGTCGTCGGCCTCGAAACCGGGCGCGGACAGGTTGGTCACGCCGATCAACCGCATCAGGTCCTGGGTCAACGGCACCTGGGACGGGAATTCCGGCGGGGTCTCCGAACGGCCGCCCTTGTAACCGTCGTACTCCTCGTCCCGGAACGTGGGGCCGGACAGGTCCCACGCCACCGCCACATGCGTGGGCTCCTCATCACGCAACAACTTCACCAACATGGAGGCGAACCCGTACACGGCGTTGGTCGACTGCCCGGTACTGGTACCGAAGTTCTCCACCGGCAACGCGAAGAACGCGCGGAAGGCCATCGAGTGGCCGTCCAGAAGAAGCAGTCGGGGGCGCCCGCCATCGGCCGGGGCTGTCTGTTCGGGGGTCTCTCGCTTGGTCACCACAAGGGAAATCTTAGGATGCGCTGGGGACACTCCGTGGCCATCACCACGGGAACAGCGGATCGGAAGGCACCACCATGAGCACGCAGGCCCGGGAACTCAAGGAAATGTTGGACTCCGGAACACTCACCGGCGGCCTGGGCGACACCATGGGCATCGAGGTCACCGAGGCTTCACCCGAACGCGTCGTGGGTCGCATGCCCGTCGAGGGCAACCGCCAACCCTTCGGACTGCTGCACGGCGGAGCCTCCTGCGTCCTGGCCGAATCCCTCGGCTCCATCGGCTCCACCATCCACGCGCGCCGATTCGGACGCATCGCCGTGGGCATCGAGATCAACGCGACCCACCACCGCTCCGCCACCGAGGGCCACGTCACCGGTGTCGCGACCCCGGTCCACCTGGGACGCACCCTCACCACCTGGGACATCACCATCACCGACGACGCCGGTCGCAAGGTGTGCACCTCCCGTCTGACCTGCATGCTCCGTGAGGCGCCCCAGAACTGAGCGGGACCGGACCCGAACGACAAGCCCACCTTCACGGGCGAACATAGGCGCACTACACGGGCCGGCCGTCACACGTTGACGGTCGGCCCGTGCCATGCCCCGCCGTCATGACAGATTGCAGCCGACCGACCTTTATCAGTCACATTCGTCCAGGAACCAGGCCCAATGGCCCTCACCTTGACCACAGGTTCATAACGGCATGAAAGCGAGTCGGACGCAACCGTCCCCTCCAGCTTCACGTAACGGAACTTCCATGATTAAGCTCCACTAACGCTCCTGATTAAGTCATGCCACACATCGCGGACTTCAGGACGCATATGCATCATCGGCACGGCTGCGCCACGCAGTACGTGCACCGCCGGTTGAACGGAGTGACCACGATCATGGCAAGCAAGAAGGTCCTAGGACTCACTGCCGCGACCGCGGCCCTAGTGCTGGGGCTGACCGCGTGTGGCAACGGTGACGACGGCGGAAGCGGCGGAGACTCCGCGGGCGAGGAATTCACCTACGGCATCATCTACCCCCAGACCGGTGCCCTCGCCTTCCTCGGCCCACCGCAGATCACCGCGACCCAGTACGCGGTCTCCGAGATCAACGCCGCCGGCGGCATCCTCGGCACCGAGGTCCCCGAGGTCGTCGAAGGTGACGAGGCCGCCGACGGCGCCCAGGCCAACGAGGCCGCCAACAGCCTCGTCAACAGCGACGTCAACGCCGTCATCGGCGCCGCCGCGTCCGGTATGACCCAGGCGATCTACGACACCGTCACCGGCGCCGAAATCGTCCAGTGCTCGGGCTCCAACACCGCGCCCGACCTCAGCGACATCAACGACGGCGGCTACTTCTTCCGTACCGCGCCCAGCGACCTGATGTCCGGCCCCGTCATGGCCCGCGAGATCGTCAACAACAACCAGACCAGTGTCGCCATCGTCGCCCGCGCCGACGACTACGGCAACGGCTACCTCGAAGCCGTCCAGAACGAACTCGAGGCCCTCGGCGCGGAGGTCGCGCTCACCGAGACCTACGACCCCGACGCCACCAACTTCGACAGTGTCGTCAACTCCGTCGCCAACGAGGAACCCGACGCCGTCGCCCTCATCTCCTTCGAAGAGGGCGCCCAGGTCATCGCCGAACTCCTCGAAAGCGGCGTCGAGGGCGACCAGCTCTACATCACCGACGGCCTCAACAGCCCCGAGCTGGGCACCACCGTCAACGAGGACGACCCGTCCATCGTCGACGGCATCACCGGCATCGCGCCCGGAGCCGACAACCCCGAGTTCAACGACGGGATCCGTGAGTTCGACACGGAACTGGACGTGTTCCAGTTCGCCCCGCAGGTCTTCGACTGCGTCACCGCCATCGCCCTGGCCGCCGAGTCCGCCGGCTCCGTCGACCCGAGCGTCTACGTCGAACACCTGCCCGAGATCAGCCGCCCCGAAGGCACCGAGTGCAACTCCTTCGAGGAATGCCGCGACCTGCTCAACGAGGACGAGGACATCGACTACCAGGGCACCAGCGGCAACATCGACTTCGACGACAACGGTGACCCCACCTCCGCCACCTTCGAGGTCTTCGGCTTCGACGGCGACACCCATGAGGTCCGGGGCTACGAGGAGTACTCCACCGACGAGTAGTCCCCACACCGGACGCCACGTCCCGAAGTAGCGGACTCATCGACGCACACGCAACACCGCGCCGGGGGTGCGGGGCCCGCGCCCCGCACCCCCGGCGCCATTCCTCCGACCGGCACGGCCGCCACCCGCGCGCCGTGCCTCGTCATATCCGTACAAAATGACCGAGTCCGTGGCACGAACCAAAGCACTCGGCCCGACCGCCACGACCACCGCGATGGTCCTCGCACCCGCCGCCCACGACGGCCGACCCCACGCACGCCGGGCCGGCGCCCACCCACACGCGCGCCGAGCCCACACCGCCCCCCGACCCCCGAACGGACCGACCCGATGACCACCGACACGCGCCCGGCCCTGGCGCTCACCGCCACCGCGCTCGCCGCCGTACTCACCCTCAGCGCCTGCTCCGACGCCTCCGAAGCCGACGACAGCGCCTTCACCTACGGCCTGCTCTACCCACAGACCGGATCCCTGGCCTTCCTCGGCCCGCCCCAGCTCTCCGCCGTCGAATACGCCATATCCCAGATCAACGACGCCGGCGGCATCCTCGGCGAACAGGTACCACCACCCGTCCAGGCCGACGAGGCCGGCGACAACGCCCAGGCCAACGAAGCCGCCAACACCCTCGTCAACGACAACGTCAACGCCGTCATCGGCGCCGCCGCCTCCGCCATGACCCAGGCCACCTACGACACCATCACCGGCTCCCAGATCGTCCAGTGCTCGGGCTCCAACACCGCCCCCGAACTCTCCGAGATCAACGACGACGGCTACTTCTTCCGCACCGCCCCCAGCGACCTCATGGCGGGCCCCGTCCTCGCCCAACAGATCGTCGAGGACGGCCACACCTCCGCCGCCATCGTCGCCCGCGCCGACGACTACGGCACCGGCTATCTCACGGCCGTCGAGGACGAACTGAACTCCCTCGGCGTCGACGTCCTCGTCAGCGAGACCTACGACCCCGACAGCACCAACTTCGGCGCCGTCATCGACGGGGTCTTCCGAGCCGACGCCGACGCCATCGCCCTCATCTCCTTCGAAGAGGGCACACAGCTCATGGCCGCCCTCATCGAAAGCGAGGTCCGCAGCACCTTCTACCTCACCGACGGCCTCAACGACCCCGGCCTGGCCGAAACCGTCGCGGACAATCGGCCCGAGGCCGTCCTCGGCACCACCGGGGTCGCCCCCAGCGCCGACAACCCCGAGTTCAACGAAGGACTGCGCGAGTTCGACCCCGAACTCGAAGCCTTCCAATTCGCGCCCCAGATCTTCGACTGCGTCACCGCCATCGCCCTGGCCGCCGAATCCGCCGAGTCACCCGACCCGACCGTCTACGTCGAACACCTGCCCGAGATCAGCCGTCCCCAAGGCACCGAGTGCAACTCCTTCGAGGAATGCCGCGACCTCCTCGACCAGGGCGAGAGCATCGACTACCAGGGCACCAGCGGCGACATCGACTTCGACGACAACGGCGACCCCACCTCCGCCACCTTCGAACTCTTCCACTTCGGAGACGACGGCTACGAGATCCTCGGCTACACCGAGTACTCGCTCCAGGGCTGACCCCGCACACCACGAACACGACGGAGGGGGTGGGGCCGCGCGGCCCCACCCCCTCTTCGCCCGGGTCCCAAGACCCACCGCTCACGCCTTGGCGAGCGTCCCCAAATACAACTCGATCACGTTCGGATCGTTCAACAGGTCCCGACCCGTACCCGTGTACGCGTTCCGGCCCTGGTCCAACACGTACCCGCGGTCACAGATCTGCAGACAACGTCGCGCGTTCTGCTCCACCATGATCACCGAGACACCCGTGGAGTTGACCTCCTTGACCCGCTGGAAGACCTCCTCCTGGTAGATCGGCGACAACCCCGCGGTCGGCTCGTCCAACAACAGCACCGACGGGTCCATCATCAAGGCCCGACCCATCGCCACCATCTGACGCTCACCGCCCGACAGCGAACCCGCCTTGGCCCGGCGCCGCTTCCCCAACAACGGGAACAGGTCCGAGACCACCGAGAACCGCTCCGCGAACGACTTCGGCCGCAGGAACGCCCCCATCTGGAGGTTCTCCTCGATCGTCAGGGAAGGGAACACGTTCCGCGTCTGCGGCACGTACCCCACACCACGCTCCACCAGACCGTGCGCCGGCAGACCCGCGATACTCGAACCCCGCAACGTCAAGGAACCCTCGCGTACCGGGATCAGCCCGAAGATCGTCTTGATCAACGTCGACTTGCCCGCGCCGTTCGGACCGATGATCGCCACGACCTCACCCTCGGAGAGGGTCAGGGTGCACCCGTTCAGGATGTTCACCCCCGGCACGTAACCGGCCACCATGTCCTGGGCCAACAGCAGATAGTCCTCCGGACCACCCACCTCCAAGGCCACACCGGCGTGCTCCAAGACCTCCTCACGGTGTTCCTGGACCGCGGCGGCCTCCTCGGCCTCCACCGGAACCTCCTCCGGCTCAGGGCGCGACCCGCCGTTCTCCTCACTCATCGCCACTCTCCCCGGACTCGCCCTCGACCTCCTGGGCTCCCAGGTAGGCGTCGATCACCTGCTGGTCGGACCGGATGTCCGAAGGACGACCCTCCGCGATCACCCCGCCCTGCGCCAACACCACGATCCAGTCGCTGATGCCCATGATCACGTCCATGTCGTGCTCGACGAACAGGACCGTCTTGCCCTCGTCCCGCAACGACGTGATGTGCTGCAACAGCGACTGCACCAGAGCGGGGTTCACACCCGCCATCGGCTCGTCCAACATGATCATGCTCGGATCGGTCATCAACGCGCGCGCCATCTCCAACAGCTTGCGCTGACCACCCGACAACGAACCCGCCATGTCCTGACGCTTGTCGACGAGCTTGAACCGCTCCAACAACTCCATGGCGCGCTCGGTGTTGGCCTTCTCCTGCGAACGCCACATCGGCCGCAGGAACGCGCCGACCATCCGCTCGCCCAACTGGCCCTGAGCACCCAACAACATGTTGTCGAGCACCGTCATGCGGGTCAGGGCCTTGGTCAACTGGAACGTCCGCACCATGCCGGCCCGCGCCACCTGGTGGCCACGACGACCGTTGATCGGCTTACCCTCGAACGTCCACCGGCCCTTGTCCACCCGGTCGAACCCGGTCAACAGGTTGAAGAACGTCGACTTGCCCGCACCGTTCGGACCGATCAGCGCAGTGATCGTCCCCCGCTGCACCTCCAAGTGGTTCACGTCCACCGCGGTCAGACCACCGAAGGAACGCTTCACGCTGTCGGCCACCAGGATCGGGTCCGACTTCGGCGACCCGGGCTCGGCCACCGCGTCCGCCATCCGGTCGACCTCGACCGCCGCGGAGGTGTCCACCTCATCACTTGACATTGATCAGCATCTCCTTGCGGTCACCGATGAGCCCCTGCGGCCGGAAGACGATCAACAGCACCAGCAACAGCCCCACGAAGGCCAACTGGATCGCGCCGTAGTCGGGCCCCTCCAGGAAGGGCAACAACCCCTCACGGCCCAAGCCCTTCAAGAACCCGTCCGTGAAGTTCATCAGGAACCAGAACGCCATCGAACCGATGATCGGACCGAACACACGGCCCGCACCGCCCAACAGCAGGATCACCCACAGGAAGAAGGTCACCTGCGGCTTGAACTGGTCCGGCTGGATCGCCCCCTGGTGCACCGCGAGCATCGCGCCCGCCAACGCACCGATCAGGCCGCCCAGCACCAACGCCTGCATCTTGTAGGCGAACACGTTCTTGCCGAGGCTGCGCACCGCGTCCTCGTCCTCGCGAACGCCCTTGATCACCCGGCCCCAGGGGCTGTGGATCAACATCCACGTGAACACGGCGAACACCGCGACCAGGCCCCACGTCACCGTCATCAACCACATCTGGTTACCGGTGAACGTCATCGCCCCGACCCCGTAACGCCCACCCGCGTCGAACGGGTTCACCTCACGAAAGCCCGAGGACAGGTTCTGCAGGCCGTAGACACCATTGGTCACCGGCTCGGCGAACCCCGCCCGATACACCAGGCGCAGCACCTCCGCCGCCGCGATCGTCGTGATCGCCAGATAGTCGGCCCGCAACCGCAGAGTCGGGATACCGAGCAGCAACGCCAACACCAGCGCACAACCCAGGCCGACGAGGAAACCGACCAGCACCGGCAGGTCGAACACCGCCACGCTGATTCCCACGCCATAGGCGCCCACCAGCATGAAGCCGACCTGACCGAAGTTCAGCAGACCCGTGTAACCGAAGTGCAGGTTCAACCCCACGGCGGCCAACGCGTAGATCGCCGCGACCGGGCCGACCGCGGATCGAGCGGCCTCGGCGAGGATCATGAGAATATCCATCGTTACCTCTCCTAGCCGACCCGCTCACGCGAACCGAGCAGACCCTGGGGCCTGATCAGCAGCATGAGGATCATCAGGGCCAGAGCCCACGCGTTCATGAGCTGTGCGGGGAACCACAGGGTGGACAACATCGCCACCAGACCGACGGCCAGACCGCCGACCATCGCGCCGTAGGCCGTGCCCAGACCACCGAGGATCACCGCGGCGAACATCAGCAGCAGCAGACGGAAGCCCATCTCGTAGTCCACGACCTGGTTCAGGCCGAAGAGCACACCGCCCAGCGAGGCCAGACCACCACCGAGCAGCCACACGTACATCGTCACGCGGTCCACGTCGATACCCGACGACTCCGCCAGGTCCCGGTTGTCCGAGACCGCGCGCATCGCCTTGCCGATACGGGTGAACTGCAGCAGGCACGCCACCAACACCAGGATCACGATGGCCACGGCGATGATCACCAGGTCGCGAGGCGGCATCGACACCGGACCCAGGTGCACCAACTCCTGCACCTGGAAGCCCGCGTACCGCGTCCGGTTCGCGCCGAACAGCACCAGGAGCACGTGCCGCAGCACCAGCGCCACACCGATCGACACGATGAACATCTGGATCAGGGCCACGTTGCGCTTGCGCAACGGACGCCACAGGTAGCGCTCCATCGTGCCGCCCAGCACCGCGCCCATGACCACCGCGATCGCGGCCGCCGCCCATAGCGGCACCTGCCACTCGAAGGCGTCACCGAGCACACCCAACAGGGTCGCCAGGGCGATACCACCGAAGATCGCCGTCCACTGGAGAACGATCAACAGGGTCCGGCCGAGCCTGTTCTCCATGAACGCGCCCAACAGGATCGCCACGCCCAGACCGGCGAAGATCGCCAGCAGGGAGTTGCCCATCCCGGCCGCGCCGGTGCTGAAGAGGAGCGCCATCATCGCACCGAAGGTGACCATGTCACCGTGCGAGAAGTTGATGATCTGCGTCGTCCCGAAGATCAACGACAGACCGATCGCGGAAACCGCGATGACCAGGCCGAAGAGAAGACCGGCCGCGGTCAGCTGGGCGAAGCGATCACCGAAGCCACCACTGACCCCCTCGACCTCCAGGGCCTCGTCGTCGGCGGCGGCCTCCTCGTCCTCCTCCGCGGCGCCGTCACCCTCCGCGGGGCTCTCCGATTCCTCCGGCTCCTCCGCGGCCGTACCGGCCTCGTCCAAGGCGACGATCAGCGGTCGCCGCTCATCGGCCTCGACCGTGACCTCGGCCTCACCACCGACGAGGAGAACCGTCTCGCGGACCTCGTACTCGCTGGGGATGGACTCCTGATCCACCACTGCGCGGTAGTCGCCCGGTCCGGGCAACACCACTTCCCAATTTCCATCAGAGTCGGTCGCCGCCGCTTCGATCTCGTCGTCACCCTCGAAGACCGTGATCTCGATGCCTTCCACACCGAGATCCCGATCATCGGGCTGAGTGATCTGACCGTGCAGCGCCTCACCGCCCTGTTCGTCTGCCGTCGCCGCCGCCCCGGGGATCACCAGGAATGCGGTGATCAGGGCGAGCAACACGGTCACGAGACGTGTGCGCACGCGCGCTCCTTGCGCATCTGAGGTCACGTGACACCCGGATGTGAGCATTCGGGCACCACTGTCCTTTAGCTGTTCGGTGCGCCGAGTTTAGCCCGGTTTATGGTGGTCATTCAGCACAGCTAAAGCCACGTGACACAACCGTCACCCCATTGTGCGCAACCGAGATCAAACCGGTATGAGATGCGAGTTGAATCTGTACAGGCGTCCAGGTTTTCCGCCCACACCCCAGCCGATCTGTCACTTGGTCCTACCTGTAGTGACCGGATGACCACACTTGAGACCCGATTCCAGACACGACAAAGGGGCCGCCCCCTTGGGCGCGGCCCCTTACGTCGATTGTTCAGTTCTCCTAAGCGGGAAAGATCAGCCCTGCTGTCCACCGAGGGTCTCGACCACGGTCTCGGCGACCTTGCGCATGGTCAAACGGCGATCCATCGAGTTCTTCTGGATCCAGCGGAACGCCTCCGGCTCACTCATGCCGTGCCGGCTCTGCAACAGCCCCTTGGCCTGCTCCACCAGCTTGCGCGTCTCCAACCGGTCCTGGAGGTCACCGACCTCCGCCTCCAACGCCGACAGCTCGGCGTACCGGGAGGTCGCCATCTCGATCGCCGGCACCAGATCCGACTTGCTGAAGGGTTTGACCAGGTAGGCCATGGCCCCGGCCTCCCGGGCCCGTTCGACCAACTCTCGCTGAGAGAAGGCGGTCAGGATCACCACGGGGGCGATGCGCTCCCCCGCGATACGCTCGGCGGCCGTGAGGCCGTCGAGCACGGGCATCTTGATGTCGGTGATCACCAGATCCGGCTTGAGCTCGCGGGCGAGCCTGATGGCGGCTTCGCCGTCACCGGCCTCACCCACGACGGCATAGCCGTCCTCCTCCAGCATCTCCTTGAGATCCAGGCGGATCAGGGCCTCGTCTTCCGCGATCACCACACGGCTCTGCGTCCTCGTCACGTACACGAGGTTACAGAGATCCGCTAGTATGCTGTGCGTTGGCCCCGGCAATGCCGGTCAATCGTGACACCACTGTTGACCGAGCATCGCCTAACCGACTATTGAAGGCCCCGGAAAATCACTTGACAAAGTGAACCCGTCCTGGTAGCCCAACGGCAGAGGCAATGGTCTCAAACACCATCCAGTGTGGGTTCGAATCCCACCCAGGACACCAAAAAGCCATCCAATCGGGTGGCTTTCTTGCTGCCCAGGACCACGCGACCCGAGAATGTCCGAAGCGTGAGCGAACATGCACTGCATGTACTCACCGCATGTCAGGCGTCAAGCCACCTCCCTTCTCGACTCGGGGATCTCCTACTCGGAGGTCGCTCAGCGCACCGGGATCAACCGGTCCACTCTTCGTACTTGGATGACCGACCGATCCCTGGTGGACAAGTACGAGGACACCGACCTCTGTCCGCGCTGCGAACCCATCCCCCGACCGCCCACCGATGGGCGTTCCTACGCCTATCTCCTGGGTCTCTATCTCGGCGACGGCTGCATCACCCCGGCAGGTGACCCGACCAAGGGCGTGTGGCGGCTCCGCATCATGTGCGGCGACGACTGGCCGGGGCTCATCGACGAGTGTGTCCTGGCCCTGTCCTCGATCCGCCCCCACCACAAGGTGTCCCGGGTTCCCTCCCAGGGCTGTACCGAGGTGCACGGCGATTGGAAGCACTGGCCGTGCGTCTTCCCCCAGCACGGCCCCGGTAAGAAGCATGACCGGCGCATCCTCTTGGAGAGGTGGCAGCAGGAGATCGTGGACGCGGAACCGAAGGCCTTCGTTCGCGGGTTGATCCACTCCGACGGGTGCCGGCTCATCAACCGGATACGCAAGAAGCGTCCGGACGGCGAGGTGAAGTCCTACGAATACCCCCGCTACCAATTCACCAACGTCTCGACGGACATCGTCGGGCTGCTCACCACCACCCTCGACCATCTGGATGTGGCTTGGAAGGCACAGGTGAGGAAGCCGTCCGAACCACGGCGCAGGGACACGCACGTCGTCTCGGTCTCCCGGAGGGAGGCCGTGGCCAGGTTGGACGCCTTCGTGGGGCCCAAGCACTGATGTGCGGGGCCGTTCCGGTGGACGAAACGTGCTCACCGGAACGGCCCCGGAGCCCCGAAGGGCGAGTGGCGCCCGAAGCGTGTGGGGACTTCGCGTCAGGCACACACGGCCGGACCCCGGAAAGGGGGATATCCGGGCACGACCGACTCAGAAACCCCCGTAGGAGGAGGGGCGGGGGTTCCTTCACCGCCATTTCTAGCGGATACAGGGCGCTCATGTGAGCAGAACCAGAATCCCGAAGGACTTTCGTCGGTCCCGGCACGAGCAACGGAAGGGGCCGTCCCGGTGGGGGCACCGGCCGGGACGGCCCTGTGGCGGCGCGAATCGCGATGGGGTCGAGTTCCGCGCCACGTGTGACCGAGCCTCGGGGAGGGGATCCCGTGGGCTCGGTCCAGGAGCCACCCTCAGGAGGAGATGAGGGGGTTCCTTCACCAACATTCTTATGGGATCGGAGGCCCTCGTGTGGGGGAAACAGGGATTCTGTGCGATGCGGGTTTTGAATCGGCGCCGGTAACCGCCCGGAACGCCCCGACTTGTGATGCGTTCAGGTGGAGCGCAGGTGGTCACGGAGGGCGCGGGCGACGCGGCCCATGAGGGCTTCGGCCTCGGGTTGGTGGCGGGCGGGGACCTGTGACGCGGTGAGGGCCGCGATGGCGTAGGCCTCACCGTTGGTGTGTTCGACGACGCCGATCTCGTGGCGGTGGTTGAGGACGGTGCCGGTCTTGGACGCCCAGGTGGCGGCGTCGCTGGTGAAGTCGGGGGCGAGACGGTGGCGGATCATGTTGTCGGCCATGAGCGCGCGGACGCCGTGGGCGACGTCGGGGTGGATGTGGGTGGGCCGCCAGAGGGCGTGGAGCAGGTCGACGTGGGCGCGGGCGGAGCCGGAGTTGGCGATGGTGACGTCGAGTTGGGGGATGTGGTGGCCGCGTCCGTCGGTGCCGGCCTGGATGGCGAGGGTGTGGGCGAGGTGGGTCTCGTCGGGGGCCAGCCGTTCCGCGGGGGTGGCGTTGAGGGTGCCGATGCCGTGGCGGACGGTGAGGCCCTGGATCCGGTGCTCGTGGAGGAGTCGGTTGACGTGGGTGGGCGGGGTGAGGTCGAAGAGGGCGTCGGCGGCGATGTTGTCGCTGAGGCAGGTGCTGAGGTGGAGGAGGTCGTCGATGGCGATGGTGACGGGGTGGCGGAACTTGCTGATGCCGAAGGGGCCGGTGCCGGGTGGTCCGGCGTCGATGTGGGTGGGGGTGAGGTGGATGGGGGTGGCGCCGTCGAGTTCGCCTTGGTGGATGCGGTGGAGGGTGGCCAGGGCGAGGGGGACTTTGACCAGGGACGCGGTGGCGTATTCGGTGTCGGGTTCGATGCCGATCTCGTGACCGGTGTGGAGGTCGCGGACGAGGAAGGAGCCGTGGAGTCCGGCTTCGTGGAGTTCGGCGCGCAGGCGGTGGGTGATCACGGGTGGGTGGCTCCGAGGCAGCGGGCGATGTGTGCGTGCAGGTGGGTGCGGAGGGTTTCGGCTTGTTCTCCTGTGGCGGTGTGGTCGCGGGTGGGGTGGATTTCTCCGATGGGACGCCAGTGGAGGTCGAGTCGTTCGGCCTGGTGCGGGGTGCAGAGGAGGAGGTCGTGGGTGGTGAGGACTTCGGCGGTGGCGGTGGTGAGGCTGGTGGCGACGGTGATCTGGGTGGGGTGGAGTCCCAGGGCGTGGCCGGTACGGGTGAGGGGGTCGCGGATGTGGGGTGTGTCGTCCTCGGGTTGGATCCAGACGCGTCGGCGTGGGGTGGTGGGGGCGCGTCCGGCCCTGAGGGTTTCGAGGTAGTGGGTGTGCGCGGTGGGCGGGTGGTGGGTGGCCAGGCCCAGGGGTGCGGTCCAGGTGGCCTGGTCGGGTGCGACGGCGGTGAGGGCGGCGCGGACCTGGTGGGTGTGGAGGAGGTGGGTGCGCTGTGCGGGTGGTGCGGGGTGGGGGTCGAGGTTGAGGTCGTGGTGGCGGGCTCGGGCGGTGAGGTGGGCGAGGTCGTGGGTGGTGCAGGTGGTGGGGACGGCGATGCGGAGTGGGGTGAGGCGGGCGGTGGCGGCGTCGTGTTCGAGGGTGTGGGCGAGGTCGACGAGGCGTCGGGCGGTGGGGAGGACGGCGTGGCCGAACTGGGTGAGGGTGGGGTGGCGTCCGGTGCGGTCGAGGAGGGGTGCGCCGAGGTGTTTTTCGAGGGCGGCGATGCGTCGGCTGGCGACGGGTTGGGGGATGTGTGCGGCTGCGGCTCCGTGGGTGAAGCTGCCTCTGTCGCTGACGTGGACGAAGGCGTTGCAGGCTCCTACGAGGTCCATGACCTGAGGTTATGCGCTTCTGGCATGGGATTGGTCGTTTTCGTCTTGGACAGCATGGGTGGGGGCCGGCGAGACTGCGGGAGCGGGCCGGTCCTGGTTCGTGTTCGTCGAGTGTCGGGAGTTTTCGATGGGGGTCGTGATGTCGGGGTCCAGGGTGTGGGGTTTCGGGGTGCGCGGGTTCGTGGCGGCGGCGTTGTTGGTGCCGTTGGTGGGTTGTGGGGCCTCGGAGGGCGCGGGGGGTCCTTCGGGGGCGTCTTCACTGTCGGCGACGGAGTCGGCCGCGGTGGTGGACTACGCGGCGGAATTCGAGGCGTTGGAGGAGGAGTTCGACGCGCGGCTGGGTGTGTACGCCTTGGACACGGGGTCGGGTGAGGAGGTGGCGTTCCAGGCGGACGACCGGTTCGCGTTCGCTTCGACGTTCAAGGCGCTGCTGGCGGGGGTGGTGTTGTCGGAGAACTCGTTGGAGGAGATGGAGCGGGTGGTGACCTTCGACGAGGGGGTGCTGCAGCCGCATTCGCCGGTGGTGGAGGAGAACCTGGATTCGGGGATGTCGTTGCTGGAATTGTGTGACGCGACGACGCGGTTCAGTGACAACGCGGCGGCGAACCTGTTGCTGGACGAGATCGGGGGTCCGGCGGGGTTCACGGAGTCGCTGGGTGAGCTGACCGGTGACGATGTGACGGTGTTGGAGCGGTACGAGGTGGAGATGAGTGACGCGGTCCCGGGTGAGGTGCGGGACACGAGTACTCCGAAGGCGATGGCGGGGAGCCTGGAGGCGTTCATTCTGGGGGACGTCCTGCCGGACGACCGCCGTGAGGTTCTGACGGACATGATGGTTCGCAACGTGACGGGGGACGACCTGATCCGGGCGGGTGTGCCGGAGGGCTGGGTCGTGGGTGACAAGACCGGCAACGGTGGTTACGGGACCCGGAACGACATCGCGGTGCTGTGGCCCGAGGAGGGTGAGCCGATCGTGCTGGCGGTGATGTCGAGCATGGATGTCGAGGGCGCCGAGCACGACGACGCGTTGATCGCGCAGGCCTCCGAAGTAGTGGTGGACGCACTGGGCTGACCTGCGTCCCGGGTGGTTTTTCGGGGGTTCTGGCCTTTGTGGGACAGACTGGCCAGAACCTCCGTAACTACCCGACCATTTAGACCCCAAATAGGTCTTTTGTCACTTTCTGGGGGCACAGGCACGCTGAACCGGTCACATCACGGCCACAACCTGAGCACAACCCGTGGGTTCGGTCGCGGTGGAGCTCCGCCGTCCCTGATCCTTGATGTCGTGTAGCCCTGCCCGAACGGGCTTGGCGCGAGGAGAGGGGCATCGGGTGTTGACCGCGTTGGCCGGGGTGATCGGCGCGCTGGTGATCGGGGCCTGGGTCGTGGTGGCCTGGGGATCCCGCCGTCGCCAGCCGTGGCTGTGGACTCCGGTGGCGTTGCTCGCGGTCGTGCTGGTGGCCCTGGATCTTCCCGGCTGGTCGTTCGTGCCGACGCTCGCGCTGGCCACCGGTTCCTTCGCCGAATTGGTGGTGGGCTCGCGTGAACAACCGACGATCCGGACCAAGTCGCCTGACGCCCCGTTGAGCACCGAACGATGGGCCGCGGCGGTCGCGGCCCCGTTCCGGGTCGCGTTGGCCGAACCCTGGGACGTGGTGGCCCGGCCCAGTCTGCGACGCCGCTACCGAAGGATGCTGGAGCAGCAGTGGTCGGTGGTGGACCGCGAGTCCTTGTTGGCCGCGGTCGAGCGTCTGCTGGAGGAGCTGCACTCCGGCCCGAGTCTGGACCTGGCGGTGGACCTGCGGTCGGGGATCGCGCGTTCGCGCCTGCCCGACGGCGGTGAGGACACCGGCGCGATGGTGCGGTTGTCCGACGAACAGGTGACGCGGTTGCGGTCGGTCACCGGGGTCGCCGAGGGCGACGAGACGGTGATGATCGGCGCCTACCAGTGGTGGAAGTCGGTGCACGTCATCCGACTGGTGTGCGGTGGGGCGTCGCTGGACTGGTTGAGCCCGGTGGAGACGCAGACCCTCCTGCGGCGGGTGGCCTCGGACCTACAGCGGCGGTACTCGTCGTGGGGACAGCTGTCGTCGGCCTTCCACGCGGGCTATCTGCTGTGGCCCGACAAGGGCGTGGGCGGCGACCACGGGGACGAGGACCGGCTGTGGGTGGCGCTGGGTCTGTTGGACGACGACTCGGGCAGCCCGTGGAACCTGTTGCCGTGGGACATGCCGTTGGAGCGGGTTCCGTTCGAAGGCGCTTCCTCGAACCAGGACTGAGCCGAGGCCGGCCCGTCCACTCCCCCGCCGCACCGGTCGGCCCGGAACGCTCCGGCGTGACTCATTCCGCCGGGCTCCGGGCCGGACCTGATGCGGCCCGTGGGTGCGGGCGCCGTGGGCGCCCCGCGTCAGTTGTTGTTCAAGGCGACGGCGTCACCGATTCGGTGCACGCGCAGGAAGTTGGTGGAACCGGTGGTTCCGGGCGGGCTACCGGCGACGATGACGACCTTGTCGCCCTTGTGGTAGTCGCCGAGTCCCAGGAGCTCGCTCTCGACCTGGCGGACCATGTCGTCGGTGTTGTCGACCCAGGGCACCAGGTTGCTCTCGACTCCCCAGGTGAGGGAGAGGTGGCCGCGTGTGCTCTCCTCGGTGGTGAAGGCCAGCAGCGGGATGGGCGAGCGGTAGCGGGCCAGGCGCCGGGCGGTCTCACCGGACATGGTGAAGGCGACCAGGGCCTTGGCGCCGACGGTCGCGCCGATCTCGGCGGCGGCACGGGCGATGGCGCCACCCGTGGTCTCGGGCACCCGGTTGAGGATGTGCGAGGCGCGCAGGGACTCCTGCTCGGCCGCCCCCACGATGCGCGCCATGGTCTCGACGGTCTCGATGGGGTACTGGCCGACGCTGGTCTCACCGGAGAGCATGACGGCGTCGGCCCCGTCGAGGACGGCGTTGGCGACGTCGGAGGCCTCGGCGCGGGTGGGCCGGGGCGCGCTGATCATGGATTCGAGCATCTGTGTGGCGACGATGACCGGCTTGGCCTTGTCGCGACAGCGTTCCACGGCGCGCTTTTGCACCATGGGGACGTTCTCAAGGGGCAGTTCGACGCCGAGGTCGCCGCGGGCGACCATGACTCCGTCGAAGACCTCGATGATGTCCTGGAGGCGCTCGACCGCCTGTGGCTTCTCGATCTTGGCGATGAGGGGGACGGTGAGGCCCTCTTCGTCCATGATGCGGTGGCACTCCTCGGCGTCCGCGGGGCTGCGGACGAAGGAGAGGGCGACCATGTCGACGTTGTGTCGCAGGGCCCAGCGCAGGTCGTCCTCGTCCTTCTGGGTGAGGGCGGGGACGCTGACGGAGACTCCGGGGAGGTTGAGTCCCTTGTGGTTGGAGACGGTGCCGCCGAAGATGACGCGGGTCTGTACGTCGGTGCTGGTGGTCTTGGTGCATTCCAGCACGACGCGGCCGTCGTCGATGAGGACGCGGTCGCCGGGGCGAACGTCGCCGGGGAGTCCCTTGTAGGTGGTGGAGACCCTGTTCCGGTCGCCGGGGACGTCCTCGATGGTGACGGTGAACTCGTCACCGGCTTCGAGTTCGATGGGCCCGTCGGGGAAGGTTCCGACGCGGATCTTGGGCCCTTGGAGGTCGGCGAGGACGCCGACCGCGCGGTTGGCGTCCTGTGCGGCCTGCCGGAGGTTGGTCAGGCTCGCGTAGTGGTCGTCATGGGTTCCGTGGCTGAGATTGAGGCGGGCGACGTCCAAGCCCGCATCCACGAGTTGCCGGAGGGTCTCCGGGCTCGAGGTGGCGGGGCCAAGGGTCGCAACGATCTTTGCTCGACGTGTCACATGTATCACTTTAGAGCGTCTGGGGGATGGAGTGGTCTAAACCAGGTTGCGAACGGACGTATGCGAGGTGGAGTGGGAGCGAATTCGGTCACCCTCGGTGACCGTTTTCGTGGGGTGATCGGGTGGTCGAGGGTGGGGTCGGTGGGCCGGCGCGGGTTTCTCCGGGTCGTTGTCGTGTGGGCGTTTCGCCGTCGGTGAAGGGTGGGCGTGGTTGTTCGGGCGTGGCGTGGTGATGGCGGCTCTGGTGGACGAGGTGGCGGCCTTGGAGGAGGTGCTGCTGGGATTGTCGGAGTCGGATGTGGTGAAGGCGACACGGTGCGTGCCGTGGGACGTGACGGCGTTGTCGGTGCACACGGTGGGCTCGTTGCACCAGGTATCGGTGGCCCTGGACGGGGGCACGGCGGATCCGGCCGCCGCTCTGGTGCCGGCGGCCGGGTATTACTCGCCGCGAGTGCGTTTCTCGCCGGAGGTGAACCGGACCCGGGTCGACGGCGCTTCAGCGCGGGTCGGGCGCGGGGGTGCGGGTCCTGGCGTTGGGGTGAGGCCACGTCATCGTGTGGCGCCCCGCGTGCGGTACGGGGCGCCAGGTGCGCGGGCCGTCAGAGGGACCGGCGTGGGCGGGGCAGGTCGGGTACCAGGCGACCGTAGGCGCGCAGGATGCGCATGCGTTGGATGGTGCGCATGCCTTGGCGTTCGAGGGTGGCGGTGGTGTCCCAGTGCTCCCAGCAGGCGTCCCAACCACCGTCGGGGCGTTGCTCCTCCTCGAAGGCTTCGAGGTTGCGGGTGATCTCGGCGTCGGTGAAGAGCGGTCGGGCGATGTGGGCGGGGTGGCAGGCCAGGTCGAGTGGCGTGTGCACGTGGCCGGTGGCCCTCGGTCGGACGTCGATGACGGCGCGGATCATGGTGGCCAGGTGGTTCATGGTGGCCACGGCTCGGGGCCGGTCGGGCACGTACTGCAGGAAGGTGCAGATGCCGATGGCCTCGTGCGGGTCGGTCCAGTGGAGCCCGTTGATGGTCTTCCAGCAGTAGGCCGTGGCCCGGTCACGCCACGGGTGGGCGACGTTGTTCTTGTGGAGCAGCCCGATGATCATCGCGGTGACGTCGAGGCGGCTGGAGAAGTCGCGGGTCTCCCGGTACCAGGGCGCGGCTTCGGTGTGGCGGACGGTGGGCAGCACGGCGGGTACTCCGCCGTCGTCGTTGGCGTTGCCGGCGAGGAAGAGGCAGATGCCCTGTCCGACGTCCTCGGGGATGGCTCCGAGTTCGTCGAGGTAGCGCAGGGCGGTCTCGGTGGCGACGGGTTGGCTGCCGTGCCCCCGAAGGTCGGGGTCGAGGCTGTTGCCGTAGCCGCCGTCGAGGTTTCGGTGGGCGGCCAGTGACGCGTATACGGGTTGTGCGGACGCTGACTGGAAGTGGAAGGCGAAGCGGTGCCGGTCGATGAGCCGGGCGCTGCGCATGATGAAGTGGTCGGCTGCGCGGTACGAGTCCCAGGTCATAACGGTCATGTCTCGACCGTAGACCCGTGTGACCTGCGGGTGAAGGACGTGCGCGGGATCCATTCGCGATCTTTACGCCGTGTCCGAGGATGGTCTTCGTCGACGACGTAGGTGGATGACGAGGAGCCCGGCCCAGGAGACCGCGACGATGAGGGCGGTGAGGAGTCGGATGCCGGTCAGGTGTTCGGCGGGATAGACGACCCCGGTGAGGTAGTGGTCGACGAACCCCGTGTCCGAGAGGCCCTCCTGCCCGGCTCGTTCTCGTCCCCAGTTCTCGACGTGGGTCAGGGGACAGTCCCATCCGATGAAGGTGATGCCGAGACCGTAGAGGGCGCAGGCCAGGTGGGGCCAGAAGGCGCGTGGCCACTTCCAGGCGAGGAATCCGCCGACGGCGACGTAGACGAGGAAGGCCATGTGCAGGGCCATCGCGCCTTCACCGATCAGTCGGTAGATCATGTCCTTGAGCCTAGAGACGTGCCGGGCGCGAGGGGTAGCCCCCGCGCCCGGGCGGATTCTGGGGCCTCTCGGTCAGACGAGCGGGCGCTCGGTGGGCGCGATGGCGACCGGCAGGGTCCCGTCCTCGGTGAGGTGGTGGTCCACGGCGGCGGCTGCGGAGCGGCCCTCGGCGATGGCCCACACGATGAGGGATTGTCCACGGCCCATGTCGCCGGCGCAGAAGACGCCGTCGACGGTGGTCCTGTAGTCGCTGTCGCGGACGACGTTGCCGCGGCCGTCGAGTTCGACCCCCAGGTCCTCGATCATGCCCTTGGTCTCGGGGCCGACGAAGCCCATGGCGAGGGTGACCAGGTCCGCGGGGATCTCGCGTTCGGTGCCCTCGACGGGTTCGAAGCCGTTCGGGCCGCGTTCGACGTCGACGAGTCTCAGGGCGCGGACGTGCCCGTTCTCGTCGCCGAGGAACTCCAGGGTGTTGACGGAGTAGATCCGCTTGCCGCCCTCTTCGTGCGCGCTGGTGACCTTGTACAGCATGGGCATGGTGGGCCAGGGCTGGTGGTCGGGGCGCGTGGTCGGGGGCTTGGGCATGATCTCCAGCTGGGTGACCGACGCGGCGCCCTGGCGGTGTGCGGTGCCGACGCAGTCCGCGCCGGTGTCACCGCCGCCGATGACGATGACGTGTTTGCCCTGGGCGTGGATGGGTGCGCGGTCGAGGTCGCCCTCCTGCACCTTGTTGGCCAGGGGCAGGTACTCCATGGCCTGGTGGATACCGTCGAGTTCGCGGCCGGTGGCGGGCAGGTCGCGCCACCGGGTGGCGCCGCCGGTGAGGACGACGGCGTCGTTGTCGCTCTTGAGTCGTTCGACGGTGAGGTCGACGCCGATGTTCACGCCGGTGCGGAAGGTGGTGCCTTCGGCGGTCATCTGGGCGATGCGGCGGTCGATGTGCCGCTTCTCCATCTTGAACTCGGGGATGCCGTAGCGGAGCAGGCCGCCGATGCGGTCGGCCCGTTCGTAGACGGTGACGTCGTGTCCGGCGCGGGTGAGTTGCTGTGCGGCGGCCAGGCCAGCGGGGCCGGAGCCGACGATGGCGACCTTCTTGCCGGTGCGGTGGGTGGGCGGCAGGGGCTTGACCCAGCCTTCCTCCCACGCACGGTCGATGATGGAGACCTCGACGTTCTTGATGGTGACGGCGGGCTGGTCGATACCGAGCACGCAGGCCGATTCACAGGGTGCGGGGCAGAGGCGGCCGGTGAACTCGGGGAAGTTGTTGGTGGCGTGGAGTCGTTCGATCGCCTCGGCCCAGTCGTGGGTGTGGACGAGGTTGTTCCACTCGGGGATGAGGTTTCCGAGCGGGCATCCGTTGTGGCAGAAGGGGATGCCGCAGTCCATGCAGCGTGAGGCCTGCTTGGTGACGGTTCCTCGGTCGAAGTCCTCGTGGACCTCGCGCCAGTCCTGGATGCGCACGTCGACGGGCCGGTGCGCGGGGAGCTCTCGCTCGGTGATCTTCAGGAAACCCTTGGGGTCTGCCATGGTTCTTCCTCCTTTCGTGGACCGGGTTTTCAGGACTGCGCGGAGGCCATGACGGCCTCGTCGACGTCGCGTCCTTCGCGTTCGGCCTCGGCCTTGGCGAGCAGGACTCGCTTGTAGTCGCGCGGCATGACCTTGGCGATGCGGTCCAGGCCCTGGTGTCCGGCGACCAGGAGGCGTTCGGCGACGGTGGATCCGGTCTCGGCGTGGTGTCGGGCGAGGACTCCGGTGAGGAAGTCGCGGTCGTCGTCGGTGAGTTCCTCGATCTCGACCATTTCTCCGTTGACGCGTTCGGGGTCCAGGTCGAGGACGTAGGCGACGCCTCCGGACATGCCGGCGGCGAAGTTGCGGCCGGTGCGGCCCAGGACGACGGCGCGACCGCCGGTCATGTACTCGCAGCCGTGGTCGCCGACGCCCTCGACGACGGCGGTGGCTCCGGAGTTGCGGACGCAGAAGCGTTCGCCGACGATGCCGCGCAGGTGGATCTCGCCGGAGGTGGCGCCGTAGGCGATGACGTTGCCGGCGATGATGTGGTCCTCGGCCACCAGGCGTGAGTTCTCGTCGGGGCGGACGATGACGCGTCCGCCGGAGAGACCCTTGCCGACGTAGTCGTTGGCGTCGCCTTGGAGGCGCAGGGTCACGCCCTTGGGGATGAAGGCACCGAAGGACTGTCCGGCGGATCCGGTGAAGGTGACGTCGATGGTGTCGGTGGGCAGGCCCTCGGCCCCGTAGCGCTTGGTGACCTCGTGGCCGAGCATGGTGCCGACGGTGCGGTTGACGTTGCGGACCGGCAGTTGGAGCGCGACGGGCCGGCCGAAGTCCAGGGCGCCCTCGCTGAGTTGGACGAGGGTGTTGTCCAGGGCCTTTTCCAGGCCGTGGTCCTGGTCGCGCCGCCGGGAGCGGTGGTCGCCGGCGATGGGTTCGACCTCGTGCAGGATGGGCGACAGGTCCAGGCCTTGTGCCTTCCAGTGGTCGACGGCGTCGGCGGTGTCGAGCAGGTCGACGGAGCCGATGGCCTCGTCGAGGCTGCGGAAGCCGAGCCGGGCGAGGTATTCGCGGACCTCTTGGGCGATGAACTCGAAGAAGTTCACCACGTACTCGGCCTTGCCGGAGAACCGTTCCCGCAGGAGCGGGTTCTGGGTGGCGACGCCGACCGGGCAGGTGTCGAGGTGGCACACGCGCATCATGACGCAGCCGGAGACGACCAGGGGTGCGGTGGCGAAGCCGTACTCCTCGGCGCCGAGCAGGGCGGCGATGACGACGTCGCGGCCGGTCTTCATCTGGCCGTCGGCCTGGACGACGATGCGGTCGCGCAGTCCGTTGAGCAGCAGGGTCTGCTGGGTTTCGGCGAGGCCGAGCTCCCAGGGGGTACCGGCGTGCTTGAGGGAGGTCAGCGGCGAGGCGCCGGTTCCTCCGTCGTGGCCGGAGATGAGGACGACGTCGGCGTGCGCCTTGGACACGCCGGTGGCGACGGTGCCCACTCCCGCTTCGGAGACCAGTTTGACGTGGACCCGTGCGGACGGGTTCGCGTTCTTGAGGTCGTGGATGAGCTGGGCGAGGTCCTCGATGGAGTAGATGTCGTGGTGGGGCGGCGGCGAGATGAGGCCGACGCCGGGGGTGGAGTGCCTGGTGTCGGCCACCCACGGGTAGACCTTGTGGCCGGGCAGTTGTCCGCCCTCGCCGGGCTTGGCGCCCTGGGCCATCTTGATCTGGATGTCGTCGGCGTTGCTGAGGTAGTGCGAGGTGACGCCGAAGCGACCGGAGGCGACCTGCTTGATGGCGCTGCGTCGCAGGTCCCCGTTGGGGTCGCGGGTGAAGCGGTCGGGGTCCTCGCCGCCCTCTCCGGTGTTGGACTTGCCACCGAGGCGGTTCATCGCGATGGCGAGGGTCTGGTGTGCCTCCGCGGAGATGGAGCCGTAGGACATGGCTCCGGTGGAGAAGCGCTTGACGATCTCCGAGACGGGTTCGACCTCGTCGATGGAGATGGGTTCGCGCACGCCTTCCTTGAGTCGGAAGAGCCCACGCAGGGTCATGAGCTTCTCGGCCTGGTCGTCGATCCTGTTCGTGTACTCCTTGAAGATCTCGTACTTGCGGCTCCGGGTGGAGTGCTGGAGCTTGAAGACCGTCTCGGGGTTGAACAGGTGGGGTTCGCCCTCGCGGCGCCACTGGTACTCACCGCCCACCTCCAGGCGCCGGTGGGCGTTGGGGTTGGCGGTGTGGGCGCGGCGGTGACGGATGGCGACCTCTTCGGCGAGGACGTCGAATCCGACGCCGCCCAGACGGGAGGTGGTGCCGGTGAAGCAGCGGTCGATGACCTCCTGGCCCAGGCCCAGGGCCTCGAAGATCTGGGCGCCGGTGTAGGAGCTGACGGTGGAGACACCGATCTTGGACATGACCTTGAGGACACCCTTGGCGTAGGCCTTGAGGGTGTTGCGCACGGCGGTGTCGGCGTCGACGTCGGCGAGGGTGCCGCGCCGGACCAGGTCGCGGACGGTCTCCAGGGCCAGGTACGGGTTGACCGCGGAGGCGCCGTAGCCCAGCAGGAGGGCGACGTGGTGGCATTCGCGGACGTCGCCGGCCTCGATGACGAGTCCGACCTCGGTACGGGTCTTCTCGCGGATCAGGTGGTGGTGGACGGACCCGGTCAGCAGCAGTGACGGGATGGGTGCGCGGGTGGCGTCGGCGCGGCGGTCGCTGAGGACCAGGATGTGGGCGCCGTCGGCGATGGCCGCGGAGACCTCGGTTTCGATCTCGGCCAGGCGGGCGGAGAGGGCGTCACCGCCGCCGTCGACGGGGTAGGTGCCGTCGACGGTGAAGGTCTTCAGCGCGGGGTCGGTCTGTCCCGCGGCGACGATGGCGGCCAGTTCGGCTTCGTCGACGACCGGGGTGGGCAGGACGAGGCGCCGGTTGTCGCCGGGGCCGGCGCCCAGGATGTTGTGTTCGGCGCCCAGGAGCGTGGACAGGCTGGTGACCATCTCCTCGCGGATGGCGTCCAGTGGCGGGTTGGTGACCTGCGCGAAGTTCTGTGAGAAGTAGTCGAAGAGTTGGCGCGGGCGGTCGGACAGGGCCGCCACCGGGGTGTCGGTGCCCATGGAGCCGATGGGTTCGGCGCCGGTGCGGGCCATCGGGGTGAGGATGATCCGCAGTTCCTCCTCGGTGTAGCCGAACACCCTCTGGGCGAGGTCCGGTTCGGTGACCGGGGTGGGTTCGGCTGCGGGGAGGTCGTTCAGGCGCAGGACTCCGGCGTCGATCCACTCCTGGTAGGGGTGTTCGGCGGCGAGGTCGGCCTTGATCTCCTCGTCCTCGATGATGCGCCCTTGGGCGGTGTCGACCACGAAGATACGGCCCGGCTGTAGGCGGCCCTTGCGCACGACGGTGGCGGGGTCGATGTCCAGGACGCCGGCTTCGGAGGCCAGGACGACGAGGCCGTCCTCGGTGACCCAGTAGCGCCCGGGGCGCAGACCGTTGCGGTCCAGTACGGAGCCGACGAGGGTGCCGTCGGTGAAGGACACCGAGGCCGGTCCGTCCCAGGGCTCCATGAGGGTCGAGTGGTACTCGTAGAAGGCCCGGACGGCCGGGTCCATCTCGGTGTGGTTCTCCCAGGGCTCCGGGATCATCATCAGGACGGCGTGCGGCAGGGAGCGGCCGCCGAGGTGGATGAGTTCCAGGGCGTCGTCGAAGGACGCGGTGTCGGAGTCGTCGGGGTCGACGATGGGGAAGACGCGGTCCAGGTCACCGGGGATGAGGTCGGTGGCGAGCTTGGCCTCGCGTGAGCGCATCATGTTCCGGTTGCCCTTGACGGTGTTGATCTCACCGTTGTGGGCGACGTAGCGGAACGGGTGGGCCAGCGGCCAGGACGGGAAGGTGTTGGTGGAGAACCGGGAGTGGACCAGGGCCAGGCCGGAGGTGTAACGCCGGTCGGACAGGTCCGGGAAGAACGGCTCCAGTTGGGGCGTGGTGAGCATGCCCTTGTAGGCGATGGTGCGCGGGGACAGGCTCGGGAAGTAGACGTCGGTCTCGTGTTCGGCGCGCTTGCGGACGCAGTAGGCGTGGCGCTCCAGGTCGATACCGGTCAGGCCCTCGGTGGGGCCGCCCTCGCGGCCGGTGATGAACAGTTGCCCGAAGTAGGGCATGACCTCGCGGGCGGCGGGACCGCTGTAGCGGGGCTCGAAGGGGACCTCGCGCCAGCCGAGGAGGGTGAGGCCCTCTTCGGCGACGATGGCGTCGATCCGCTCCACGGCGGCGGCTCGTGCGGCCGCGTCGGCGGGGAGGAAACCGATGCCGGTGGCGTAGGCGCCCGCCTCGGGAAGGTCGAAGTCGCAGACCTCGGCGTAGAGCTCGTGGGGGACCTGGGTCAGGATGCCCGCGCCGTCGCCGTCGTCGGGGTCGGCCCCGGAGGCGCCTCGGTGGTCGAGGTTGCGAAGGACGGTCAGCGCCTTGTCCACGATGTCGTGGCTGCGGCGGCCGGTGAGGTCGGCCACGAACCCGACACCACAGGCGTCGTGTTCGTGGGCGGGGTCGTACAGGCCCTGGGGTGTGGCTTCGGGGTTCGTTCGGACGGACGAACGCCGCACGTTTCCAGCAGGCATCTACCCTCCTGTCGTCTTGAAGTCGGCTTTGTGAAAAGCGCATTCGGGACGACATTGGCCCTGCTGCGTACGTGATGGAGTTGTGGCCCGCCGTTGTGGGCGCCCCGGGGCACCCGCCGTGTCGCGTTCACGTCCTCGTGACGCCGGTGGTGTTCGGGTCGCCCGGTTTCGGGCAGGTTCTCTTATACACGCCGGCCCGGTGACGATGCGAATCGTCGTGTGTCCGGCGTTTCCCGCTCGTGTCCCTCTCGGGTCCGCGCGATCGCGCTTTTTCCGATGACGGCCGGCCTTGCCCGTTGTTCCACGCGCGAACCCCGCTAAACCTTCCCGGGCGCGGTGAAGACCGGACCATGGTCCGATTTTCACCGTGGCGGGGCGGCGCCCACCGGCGTGATCCCAGGTTATGTCGCTGTTAACGCGTTTCCCAAGGGGGGATGAACATGACCAGGGAGTGATATCTCCCTCATCGGTGACGAACCACCCTGACCTGCGTCACCGGTGTGGTCCGCACACCGTGGGAGGATCGCCGAATGGCAGGACACCCGACTTCCCCCGGCCCGGATTCCGGGACCTCAATCGACCCCGAACGTGCACCGGGTACCCCGGTCCTGGACGGTCTGGCGGCGCCCGGCGCCGGTTCGGGCCCTCCTCTGCCCGAAGTGGCGGAGACGTTCCTCACCGAGTACGGGATCGACGCCCCACGCCCGCGCCTCATCCTGGCGTTGCTCTCCGACGGACGTTGGTGGAGCACCAACGACCTGGTGCGGGCCGGTGGCATCGCCCACTCCGTGGTGCGTTCGCTACTGCGGGTCCTCGACGAGGCCGACGAGGTGGCCAGGGACGGAGACCGCTACCGGTTGCTGCGTCCCTCCCACTACCAGGGTGCGACGGCGCCGATGCTCGCCGACCCGGTGGCGCACATGTTGCCCGAGCACCCGCGGGCCGCCACGGAGCTGGTGCGGGCGGTGGCCGAGGGACCGGCCTCCGACCTGAACCTGGACCACGTGGCGGCGACGGCGGAGACGGCCCTGCGCCGCGCCCTGTTCCTGACCACCCGTTTCGACCTGACCCGGCGCACCCTGTTGTGCGTGGGCGACCACGACCTGACGTCGCTGGCCTTGGCGCTGGTACTGCCCGGGGCGAAGGTGGGGGTCGTGGACCTGGACGAGCGGGTCCTGGAGCACATCGACACGGTGGCCGAGCGCCTGGGTGTGACCATCCACACGCACAGCGCCGACCTGCGGTTGGGGCTGCCCGAGAGGTTGCGCGAGCGCGCCGACGTGGTCTTCACCGACCCGCCCTACACCCCGGACGGCGTGGAGTTGTTCGTGCGCCGGGGCGTGGAGGGGTTGGCTGACCCGCGCAAGGGCCGGGTGTTGGTGGCCTACGGGGCCAGTGAGACCACCCCGAAGCTGGCGGCCGCCGTCCAGACGCGGTTGGTGCGGATGGGGCTGCTCATGGAGGCGGTGTTGCCGGACTTCAATCGTTACCTGGGCGGGGAGTCGATCGGTGCCGCCAGCGACCTGTACGTGCTCCGGCCGTTGTCGAAGACGTTGCCCGCCCCCGCCGGTGAAAGCGCCCGGGTGTACAGCCAGGGCGTCAACGCCAAGGAGGCGCGGGGCGGAACGGACGTGGAGCGGGCCCGAGCGGTGCTGGATCGGGTCACCGAGGACGGCGCCGGGCGGGGTCACGAGGAGCTCGGGAGCTCTCCGGCATTGGTGGGCGACTGGCCTCGCGAGGTGTGCAAGGAGGTCCGGGTACGTCTGTCCACCTGGATGGACTCCCCCACCGCGGTGGGTCCGTGCGCGGTGATCGACCTGACCGGTGGTTGGGACCGGATCGCGGCGCGGGTGGCGTTGGCCACGACCGCGGACAACGCCTACGTCCTGGTGCCGTCGTCGTCCAAGTGGGTGCGCGACGAGGCCGGGCAGCGGGCGTTCCGGTCGATGGTGGAGCCGGGGATGCGGGTGCGGTTCCTGCGCGGGTTCGGTGCCTCGGACCTGACGGCGATCCGGCTGGAGCGCGACCCCGAACCGGGCGGGAGTTCGGGCCGGTTGTTGGCCCATGTCCAGGGGCGTGCGCACGGGTCGCTCACCACGACGCTGCGGACCGGTCTGATGGAGGTGACGGCCTGGGGCGGGCGGCCGGTGAACAAGCGCACGGCCCGGCAGGCGGTGGCCTCGGCCCCGGCGTGGTTGCCCGGGCACACCCTGTTGGACCTGCCCGAGCACCGGTTCTCGGATCTGCGGGTCCTGTCCTCCGAGCTGTTGGCCAGGGTGGAGGAGGTCAGGGCCGGCTGACGTCCCCCTCCCGAGCAGGACGGCTCCCGAGTAGGACGGCGGGCCCACGGAGAACGACTCTCCGTGGGCCCGCCGCACGTTCGGTGGGTGTGTGACCCCGGTCCTACTCCCCGGGCGCCACCGGGACCTCACCCTCGCCGGGCAACCCCTCCTGTTGACCGGGGACCTCGCCGGGGACCTCTTCGGTGCCGGGCTCGGTACCGGGTTCCGTTCCGGGCTCGCCGCCGGTCTCCTCGGTGCCTTCGGCTCCCTCGGTTCCCGTGCTCTCATCGTCGTCGTACTCGATCATGCGACGGAAGAGCGGGTCACGGAAATTGGCCAGGGCCACCAGCGGGGTGGACAGGGTGACGCGTTCGTCGACCGAGTCGGAGCCGGTGGGCTGGACCCAGACCACGACCAGGTAGTGGCCGCTGACGATGGCGTCGGCGGCGCTGTAGCCCGAACCGAGGCGATCGAAGGGCTCGGCGCCGGAGGGCGGCAGCACGAACCCGGGGTCGACGACCTCCTCCTCGGGATCGCCTCCCTCGGGTTCGGGCAGGTTCAGGGCCTCGGCCACCGCGCGGCTGCCCTCGACGTCGGCCAGGTTGAACACGGTGGCCACACCGAAGTAGTTGTCGGAGAGGTAGGCGGCGCGTCCGGCCTGGCTGCAGTCGGCGTCGGCGAGGGCCTGGGTGGCCTGCTCGCCCCACACCGCGCTGGAGCAGTCGTCGGTCAGATCCGACTCCTCCAGGGTGAAGTCGATGCTCTGGCTGGAGATCTCGGCGTTGCGACGTTCGAACAGCTCACCCTCGTTGAGGACACGGCCGTCGATCTCGCGGGAGGCCAGGACCTCGTTCATGTTCCCGGCGTCGCGGACCTTGTAGTCGGCCGGGCGGGTCTGCGGGGCGGCCGCGTCGCTCCCCTCGTCCCCCGACAGCTGGAAGAACAGGACCACGCCCAAGGCGATGAGGGCGACGACCAGCGTCCCGACGAGGATGACCAGTGTCCGACCGAAGCGTCGGGGTTCCTTCTTGCGTCGTCCACCGCTTCGTCGGCGCCCACCCTCCTGGGAGGGGGCGGGGGTCTGCTGTTCGTCGGGTTCGTTGTTCTTCCTCCGGCGGCCCGGCCTGCCAGGCGTCGAGGGTTCAGAAGAGGACACCCAAAGGACCTTTCCGTGGGTTCGGGCCGGTCACCTGTGGTGACCGGCCCGCTTGCGCTCGGGTTACGAGAGGAGGGAGCTTCCACCTCGGACACGACCCCGGCGGGCGGGTCGATCTGTCCGAGATCCTATCGGGACGTCCGACAGGGCCGGACAGGCCCGAGGTTCGGCTCGCGCTACTCGCCCTCCTCGCCCCGGTAGGCGACGACCTCGTCGTAGACGAAGGAGAACGCGCTCATGGAGGCCACGTCCAGGGTCGCCAGGTCCGAGTCGTCTCCGGGTTCGGAGCCGTCGGCCTTGGCCGTCCAGAACACGGCCAGGTAGTGGCCCATGACCTGGGTGCTGGCCTGGCTGTAGCCCTCCTGCAACCCTTCGATGTCCCCGCCGGTCTGGCTCAGCAGGAAGCCGAGGTCGGTCTCGGAGTTGGTCGGGTCCAGGGCCGCCGCGGCGTCGGTGGCGGCCTCGCTGTCGGCCAGGTCGAACAGCGTCACCTGGGCGACGTACTCGTTGTCGGAGTCGGTGTAGACGCCGGAGGCCGCGTTGACGCAGTCACCGTCGATCAGGCTCTGTCCGAGCTCGTCGCCCCACACCATGGAGGTGCAGGAGTCGGTGACGGCGGAGTCGCGCAGCTCCAGCTGCATGTCCCCGAGTTCCAGTTCGCCCACGGAACCGAAGACCGCCTCCTCCGTCATGAGCTCGGCCTCGGCGGGACGTTCGTCGATGGGACCGAACACCTCCGGGTCGTTCTCCTGGAAGCGGTACTGCTCCGGGGTGAGGGTGCTGTGGCCATCGGGTGGGGCGACCACGCTCTGGTCGCCTCCGCTGGTTCCGCCGCCCCCGCTGACGAGCTGGTAGGCCAGCACCCCCAGGAGTGCGACCAGGGCGATACCGAAGGCGCCCAGGAGCATGCCCAGCACGGCGGTGCCACGCTTGCGTTTGCTCTGTTCGGCCAGGGTGTAGACGATCTGGTTGGGCCGGTCCCCCAGGACCGACACCTTCTTGATCGCGGACGCGGAGAAGGCGGAGACGCGGCCCACGCCGCGCTTCTCCTTGCTCCTGCGTCGTCCACCCCGACGACCTCCCACCGTTCCGTCCGCCTGGGGGTCGTCCCCGTCGCGGTCGTCGTAGTCGGCGTCGTCGTAGTCGTACTCCTCGTAGGAGTCCTGGTCACCCGACCGGTCCTGGGTGTGTCCGTACTCGGCGGAGAAGTCCTCCTCCGGGTCGTAATCCTGGTCGTACCCGTCGTCGTCACGCCCGTAGTCGGCGTGCTCTTCGGTGTGGGTGCCGGCGGCGCGACGGGAACCGCCGCGCCGCTTCTTGCGTCCGAAACCGGACTCGGCTCTGCTCACGGTCTTTCTCAAATCATCAACCCGTGGTCTGCTCGACTGGTGCGGAAATGGCCCGCGGCGCCTGCGGCCACGGGCCGCGGCGCCGAAATTCGGCGTCCCGCGTTACTCGGGCTTCGACCCGGAGTCGTCTCCCGCGCCCTTGGCGTCGTCCTCCGTCGAGCCCTCGCTACTAGATCGCTCAGGGCTCGGGTGGTATTCCGTACCGGCTTCGTTGGACAGGCCACTGTCCTGGTCGAACGCAGATCCCTCGGTGTCGACCGCGCTGTAGACGGTGCCCTCCTCCTCGGTCCTGGCGCCGGTGTCACCGAAGACCTGGGTGCCCGCGTCCTGGCCGTGCGGAACCACGGCGGTGGAGAAGCGGTCGATACGGGTACCGGCCCACACGAAGAAGACCAGGGCGCCCAGGAACACGACGATGGAGGTCCAGTTGTTCAGGCGCAGACCGAAGAAGTCGTTGGCCGGGTCCACGCGCAGGTACTCGATCCAGAAGCGACCCGCGCAGTAGCCCATGACGTAGAGGGCGAACAGGCGCCCGCCCTGGAGGGAGCTCTCGAAGCGTCGGCCCAGGTAGGCCAGGAGGACGGCCAGACCCAGGCACCACAGGGATTCGTACAGGAAGGTGGGGTGGTAGGTGGTCACGCCGGGTTCCATGCCGGCGCGCAGGTAACCCTCGGGGGTGAGGTTGATCTCCACGGCCCAGGGCAGGTCGGTGGGGCGACCGAACAGCTCCTGGTTGAAGTAGTTGCCCCAGCGGCCGATGGCCTGGGCGAGGGGGATGGTGGGGGCGATGGCGAAGGAGAGCTTGGACATCGACAGTCCGCGCTTGCGGGCGACCAGCCAAACACCGACCGCGCCGAGGGGAACGGCTCCCCAGATACCGAGCCCGCCCTCCCAGATGAAGAGGGCTCGAATGGGTTCCTTGCCCGGACCGAAGTACAGCTGCGCGTCGCTGATCACGTGGTAGAGACGGCCACCGATGAGCCCGAGGACGACCGCCCAGACCGCCATGTCCATGATGGTGCCGGGCTCACCGCCCATGGCCTTCCAGCGGCGCTCGCTCCAGAAGACGGCGACGATGACACCGGCGAGGATGCACAGGGCGTAGAAGTGGATCTCCAGGGGCCCGATCGGGATCGAGTTGACCTGAGGGCTGGGAATGGCCGCGAGGGCGCGGCCGTACTCGGCCGCGCCCTCCGAAGCTGTCGACGACAATGTCACTGCTCTGCTCTCGGATCCGCCCCGCGTGCGGGGAGTCTGTTCAGGGGTTCTACTCCGTGTCACCCCCATCGCCCGCCGGCTCGGTCTCGACTTCGCCCGCGCCGGCGGAGGCGATCGCCTCGGAGAGACCGCGTGCCGTCATGGCGGAGTTGTTGTCGAGCAACTCGCCATTGATGTAGACGGCAGGGGTGCCGCGGAACATGTTGTCTCCGCTGTAGCGAGTGTAAGCCGTTCCGGTGGCGTCGATGATCTCGCCCGTGTACGTCCCGTCGAGGAAGGCGGGGTCGTGTCCGTTGTCGGCTCCCCAGGCGAGCAGGTCGGTCAGGACCATGGTTCCAAGGGTCTCCTCACCGATCTGTTCGGTGGCGTCCGCGGTCAGGGCCGGCAGGAACTCCTCGGTGAACTCGGTGACGACCTCGGCCTCGGCGTCGACGCGTTCGTCGAACTCGCTCGCCTGGGCCTCGTCGGCGTCGGTCTGGCGGAACCATTCCTTGAGTTCGTCGACGGTGAAGCCCTCGCGGCCCTCGGCCGGCTGGTTCTCGAAGAGCAGGTCGTTGTACTCGACGAAGACTCCGTGGTCGGCCGCGGCCCGAGCGGCGACACCACCACGCAGCGAGTTGCTGCTGATGGGGGTCGGCTGTTGGGCGAAGATGCTGACCGGCCGGAAGTGGACGATGGCCTCGCCGCTCGCGGCGCGTTCCTTGAGGAGGTCTCCGTTGAGGAGTTCGAACTGGCGGCAGGCGGGGCACTGGTAGTCGGCGTAGACCTCGACGACGGGCGCGGAGACGCCCTCGTTCGCCATGACGACGCTGCCGTCCTCCTGGAGGACCTGGGCGGCCAGTTCGCCGTCGTAGCCCTCGTCCTCGCCCGAGGTCATGACGGCGTAGCCGATCCCCACGATGAGCAGGACCACGGCGGCGGCGATACCGACGACGAGGAGGTTCTTCTTGCGTCGGGCGGCCCGCTTCTCCTTCTCCCGCTGTTCCTTGAGCTTCTCGCGGGAGCGCTTGCGCGCTTCACTCCCCATGCTTTCCTCTGTTTCTGACTTTCGGGTGGTCGATCGTCGTCTCGGTGCTCGTCGGGGTCACCGGTACAGGCCGAGGACGCGGTCGAGGGCGAAGGGTGAACGGGGCCAGATCGCGATGAAGGCCCCCATGGCGCCGAAGGCGATGTCGCGGGCGATGGAGAGCCCGTAGGTGGTCTCCCCCGGGTCGACCTGGCCGCCACCGCCGAAGCAGCCGCAGTCGATGGACAGGCCCCTGGCCATGGCGGAGACGATCCCGGCGATGAAGGCGACCATGAGGATCGCGCCGATCGCCCCGGCGTAGCGGGTGGCCAGGCCGAGCAGGAGCAGCAGCGCCAGCGCGAGTTCGAAGAGCGGGAGGGTGTAGCCGATGAGTCGGGCTACCTCGGTCGGGAAGAGGTCGTAGGCCTCCACGGCCTGGATCGACAGGGCCGGTGGGTACTTGGTGACGGCGGCGGTGATGAGGACGGCGGCCAGGCCGAGGCGGCAGGCGAGGCTGACCCAGGGTTGGATGTTCTCCCACCGCGTGGGTGCCTTCGGGGTGTCGTCGAGTGTGTCCGTCATCTGGCGCCTTCGGAAGGGAGGGGGTCGGTCTACCGCGAGCCTGGCGCGGGTTCCGCGTCCGGCCGCTCTTCACGTCGAAACAGATCCTACTGTCTGTAGTTCACGCGTGACACAGGGCTGTGGCATCCGGGTGCCAGAAGGGCGCTCCGGATACTCGGGGCTCCCGTCATCCCACCATCGAATCCGCCGCCATGGGGCGGGTTCACGTTCTTTCGGGGCCTCTTCTCACCCGATTCTCACCCTCTTAACCCGGGCCTTGACCGGGCGAGAGAAAAGATGGGCCGCACCATGACGGTGCGGCCCATCACAAGGGACCCGGGTCCCTGGATGACCTCGGAAGGGCCTTCCTAACGGGACCGAACGCCCTCGGCCAGTTCCTCGGCGAAGGAGCGGACGGCGACCAGACCGGTCTCCAGGTCGGGTGCGTCCAGGATCCGCTGGCAGAACCCGGCACCCACGATGACCCCGTCCGCGTAGGCGGCGACCTCCGCGGCCTGGGCCCCGTTGGAGATGCCCAGTCCCACACAGATCGGCAGTCCCGAATCACGGGTGACCTCGCGGGTGCGGCGGACCAGGACCTCGGCGGTGTCGGAGACCTGGGTGCGGGTGCCGGTGACGCCCATGAGGGACGCCGCGTACACGAAGCCGCCGCAGGCCTCGGTGGTCAGCGCCAGACGACGGTCCGAGGAGGAGGGCGCGACCAGGAAGACGCGGTCGATCCCGGCCTTGTCGGAGGCGGCGACCCACTCGTCGGCCTCCTCGGGGATGAGGTCGGGGGTGATGACCCCGGCTCCCCCGACCTTGGCCAGTTCGGTGGCGAAGCGCTCCACGCCGTAGCGTTCGATCGGGTTCCAGTAGGACATGACCAGGGCGGCGGCGCCGGTGGCCGCGGTGGCCTCCACGACCCGGAACACGTCGTCGGTGGTGGTGCCGGCGTCCAGGGCCCGGCCGGCGGCGCGCTGGATGGTGGGGCCGTCCATCATGGGGTCGGAGTAGGGCAGACCGACCTCGACGACGTCGCAGCCGCCCTCGACCATGGCCTGGACCACCCGGATGGAGGACTCCACGTCGGGGAACCCGGCGGGCAGGTAGCCGATGAGCGCGGCGCGGTCGGCCTCTCGGGCCTGGGCCAGCTTGCTCTGCAGTGTGGTGGTCGGCATCACGCCTGTCCCTCCGAGTCGACGAGGCCGAAGTAGTCGGCGGCGGTGTTGACGTCCTTGTCCCCGCGCCCGGAGAGGTTCACCAGGATGACGGAGTCGGGGCCCAGTTCCTTGCCCAGGCGCAGCGCGCCGGCCAGGGCGTGGGCGCTCTCGATGGCGGGGATGATGCCCTCGGTGCGGCACAGAAGCCGGAAGGCCTCCATGGCCTCGGCGTCGGTGACCGGCTCGTACTTGGCGCGACCGGTCGCGGCCAGGTGGGCGTGTTCGGGGCCCACGGCCGGGTAGTCGAGTCCGGCGGAGATGGAGTGGCTGGGCAGGGTCTGGCCGTACTCGTCCTGCAGGACGAAGGTTCGGGCGCCGTGGAAGACGCCGGGGCTGCCCGCTGTGATGGAGGCGGCGGTCCGGTCGGTGTCGGCGCCCTCTCCCCCGGCCTCGAAGCCGTACAGCGCGACGCCCTCGTCGGGGATGAACGCGGCGAAGATCGCGATGGCGTTGGATCCGCCGCCCACGCAGGCGGCGACGGCGTCGGGCAGCCTCCCGACGAGTTCGAGGACCTGTTCACGGGCCTCGGCGCCCACGACGAAGTGCAGGTCCCGCACCAGTTTCGGGAAGGGGTGCGGGCCGGCGGCCGTGCCGAACAGGTAGTGCGTGTGGTCGACGTTGGCGACCCAGTCGCGGAACGTCTCGTTGATGGCGTCCTTGAGGGTGCGACTGCCGATGGTGACGGGGACGACCTCGGCACCGAGCATGTTCATGCGGGCGACGTTGAGCGCCTGGCGTTCGGTGTCCTGCTCGCCCATGTAGATGCGGCAGTCCAGACCCAGCAGGGCGCAGGCGGTGGCGGTGGCCACGCCGTGCTGTCCGGCCCCGGTCTCGGCGATGATGCGGGTCTTGCCCATGCGCTTGGCGAGCAGGGCCTGGCCGAGCACGTTGTTGATCTTGTGCGAGCCGGTGTGGTTGAGGTCCTCGCGCTTGAGCAGGACGCGGGCGCCGCCGGCGTGCTCGGAGAAGTTGTGCGCCTCGGTGAGCAGGCTGGGTCGTCCGGCGTAGGACTTGAGCAGGTGGTCGAGTTCGGCCTGGAAGTCGGCGTCGTCCTTGACCTTGGCCCACTGGGCCTCGACCTCGTCGAGGGCCGCGATGAGGGACTCGGGCGCGAAACGGCCACCGAAACGGCCGTAGTGTCCGCCGTCGTCGGGCACCGGTAGAGCGTGGCTCATGGGAAGTTCTCCTGGAAGGAGGCCGACCGCGGCGTTCCCCCGCCGGCGTCCGCGCCGCGGAGGTGCCGCGCGTCGACCGGTGTGCGCCGCCGGCTCCGGCGGCGGGATGGTCAGGGGTCAACGCGGCGGCGGGAACCCGCGGACAGGTGTGTCCACGGGCTCCCTAGAGCCATCGCCATCTGCGCGGGAGCGTGTGCGTGTGCCGCTCCGCGTGCGTGGTCGTCGTTCCCATCGGTCGTGGTTCCCTGTCAGTTCCGGTCGCGCAGAGCGGGGTGGGCTCCCGCGGTGACCAGGTCGGCGACGGCCTCGCGCGGATTGCGTCCGCGCACCAGGCTCTCTCCGACCAGGACCGCTCCGGCTCCGGCTCCGGCGTAGGCCAGCAGGTCATGCGGGCCTCGAACCCCGGACTCGGCGATTCTGACGCGGTCCGCGGGGATGAGCGGGGCCAACCGGGCGAAGGTGTCCCGGTCGACCTCCAGGGTCTTGAGGTTGCGCGCGTTGACGCCGATGACGGTGGCGCCGGCGTCGAGGGCGCGGGCGACCTCCGCCTCGTCGTGGACTTCGACGAGGGGGGTCAGGCCCAGGGAGCGGGCCCGTTCGACCAGGGAGACCAGGGCTTCCTGGGGTAGGGCGGCGACGATGAGCAGGATGGCCGAGGCGCCGAAGACGCGGGCCTCCCACAGCTGGTAGGAGCTGACCACGAAGTCCTTGCGCAGCAAGGGGGTGTCGACCGCGGCGCGGACGTTCTGGAGGTCCTCAAGGCTGCCGTTGAAGCGACGCTTCTCGGTGAGCACGCTGATCCACGTGGCTCCACCGGCCTCGTAGTCGCGGGCCAGGTCGGCGGGGTCGTCGATGGTCGCGAGCGGCCCCTTGGAGGGGCTGGCACGCTTGACCTCGGCGATCACGTGGACGCCGGGGCGGCGCAGGGCGGCTTCGGCGTCCGCGGGGACGGGCACCGTCTCGGCCTTGGCCTTGAGGCGGTCCAGCGGAAGGGCCTCCTGCCGCTGCGCCAGGTCCGCGCGTACTCCCTCGAGGATCTCGTCGAGCACGCTCACCAGTTCTTGCTCCCTCGTGAAGTATCGGTTCACGGTGACCGATCCGGCTCCTGGGGCGCGGGTCGGCTCGGCGGGCTTTGGGACGCGTCGCCGTCACACCGTGTGGTGGTCATGGTATCCATCCCGGTCCGCGTGGGGGTCGCCGCCCCCCTGCAGGTCGGAGGATTCGTGGTCACCAGGTGGGTAGGAGCGGGGTGCCCGGCGCGAGGAAGGAGAACCAGGGCAGGTTGCGCAGCACCCAGAAGGCGACGAAGGCGCCCAGGATGGCCCAGGCGAGCCAGGGTCTGACCACGACGACGCGTCTGGGCCCGGGGGCGGAGCGCAGGGAACGGGTCAGCCAGGTCACGTAGGCGTAGGCGATGTAGGGCAGGCACAGCATGAGCAGAAGGTTCATGCTCGCGGCGCCGACCACGTCCAGGTGGGTGAGGGCGGCCAGGGCCCGGGTGGTGCCACAGCCCGGGCAGAAGGTGCCGGTGAGCGCAAGCCAGGGGCAACCGGGATAGCCGTTGCCGGGGTCGTTGGGGTCGAGGGTGTGCAGGATCGCCGCTCCGATCAGGCCGAGGACGCCCAGGGCGATCGGCCAGGTGCCGGGGTGGACGCGCGCGCCGAGGGCCCCGACCCGGTCGGCCAGGGAGGAGCGGGCGGGCGTCGTGGGGGTGTCGTCGTGCTGCACGGGATCCAGCCTATCGAGGCCCCGAGGGACCGGTGGAACGACTGCGCCCCCGGCGATGCCGGGGGCGGAGTGGAGGATGCCGCGTGGTCGACTAGTAGTACGACGGCGTGGTGCTCATGGCGATGACCACCATGATGATCCAGAAGATGAAGTAGGCGATCCACAGACCAAGGCCGACCAGGCTGATGATGCCGGTGATCTTGGCGGTGTTGGACGAGGACTCGGCGCCCGCGTAGTCGCCCATCTGCCACTTGCTGTTCACCTGGAGGGCGAAGATGAGGCCGATGATGCCGGCCACGGTGCAGGTGAAGATGCCGACGATGTTCATCCACAGGTACGTCTTGGGCGGCTCGGCACCGACGGGGGGCTGACCCCCGAAACCGGGCTGGCCCCCACTGGGCGGACCGTAGCCGCCGGGAGGCGGACCGTACCCACCGGTGCCGTAGCCACCGGGAGGCGGGCCGGGGTTGCCGGGAGGCGGGGGACCATAGCTCATGAGTGGAGTGTCTTTCCGGAAGAGGACAAGGGGTTCTGTCTGGTGTGATGCGGCCTGGGCACACGTGGTTCCCAACTAGGGACAAGGTTGGAAATCACCAGACTCGGCAGGCCGGCGAATTCGAATCATGACAGATCGGCGAGACAGCGCCGACCGTCTTCGAAAACGGCGGGAAGGGCCGGTGCTGAAAATGTACCTTCCCGGTGGGACCTACGTCCATTTTACGTTACTCATCCGTTGTGAGCTGCGCTTTCCCGGACCCGTCCCGCACTGTCGCTAGTTGCCGCTCGTGGCCGCGGACTCACGACCCGTTTCCCACTCCTCGCGCGTGGGCGGCACCGGACGCGGTGTCTTGCGGCCCAGGCCGGCCTTCTTCATCACACCGGCGATCACGGCGAACACGACGCTGGCGACCAGGGCGATGACGGTCCAGGTGACCAGGGAGCCGCCCATGATGATGATGACCGCGGCCACGGTCCAGGCCACGATCCAGGAGAGGGTGAGGAACCAGGCGGAGACGGTGTTGCCGTGGTCGTCGTGTTCTTCGAGGTGCGCGTCGGCCATCAGTGGTTCTCCTTCGGTTCGGCCGGCCGGTCGGACGGCTTTACGGGTTCTGTGTCGTCACCGGGTTCGGCTCGGTCCGCCCGTGGCTCTTGGGCGGGCGTGCCGTCGCCCGGGGAGTCGAGTGTGGGGTCGTCACCGGCGTCCAAGGATTTCCACAGGTCGGCGGGCGTCTCCGCCTTCTGCGGGCGCGGTGCGGCGTCCCGATCGTACCGGTTTCCCATACCGGGCCAGGAGGGGGCGCGCACAACGGCGACGAGGCCGCTGAGAATCAGCAGGACCGCGCCGGCCGCTCCCATCACGGGGCCCAGGGCGTGGATCTCGGGGGCGCCCACGACCTCGCCGGTGCCCGCGGTGTCGGTGGCGAACTCGACGATGGCCGAGGTGAGCGTGCCGGGCCGGGTCGCCGACCACAGGGCGGTGAGCGCGAACGCGCCGCAGGCGGCGATGAGGGCGCCCACCACGCGTCGGGACCAGGAGCGGGCCGCGTAGAGTCCGGCGATGCCGGCGAGTCCGGCCCAGCCCAGGCCGCTGAGGGCCCCGGTGAGGTCGCCGCCGATGACCTCGACGGGAACCGGGGCGACGGGGCCGGGTGAACCGAGCATGCCGGTCACCCACACGCGGCCGGACGCGGCGAGCATGAGGGCGGCGCCGGCGGCCATGGCGAGTGTGACGATCCCGTACTCGCGTCCGCTGCCCGTGGACCGGGTGGATGTGGAGGTGGAGGTCACAGCAGCCGTCCCGCGTCGAAGCAGGTGTGGTCTCCGGTGTGGCAGGCCGCACCGGTCTGGTCGACTCGGACCAGGAGGGTGTCGCCGTCGCAGTCGAGTGCGACCGACACCACACGCTGGGTGTGGCCGGAGGTCGCGCCCTTGACCCAGTACTCGCCCCGGCTGCGGGACCAGTAGGTGCCCTCGCGGGTGGTGAGGGTGCGGTGCAGGGCCTCGTCGTCCATCCAGGCGAGCATGAGGACCTCCCCGGTGTCGTGCTGCTGCACGATGGCGGGGACGAGTCCGTCCGGGTTCCGCTTCAGTCGCGCGGCGATGTCCGGGTCGAGGTTGGTGACGCTCATGCCACCAGGTTATGGGCGCTCGGCCGGCGATGTTCACCGGGTACCGGCCAACGGGTGCGGACTCACACGTTCTAGAGTGCGAGCGTGCGCGACGGCGCCCCTCGCCTCGACGACCTGGAGGGTTCCCACTTTGACCGCCGAGTCCCTGGCCGCCGATCTGGCGGGCAAGCCCGACGCGCTGGCCGCGCTGGCCCGCAGGTTCCCCCGCTGGGACCCCTACTCCGCGCTGCCGGCCCTGTTGGACGACGAACCCGCCTCGGTGCGGTTCCTGGCGTTGGGTCCGGCGCGGCGGGCGTGCGAGGTGGCCGCGGCGCGGTTGCGCCGGGCGGGGATCGGGGCGAGCGCCGACCCGTCGACCTCGGCGGAGGAACCGCCCGCGGGCGCGGAGACCCTCGTGGTGGCGGTGACCCTGGGCGATGGTCAGCGGGAGCTGAGCACGGTCCTGGACCGCTACGTGGGGCGCTCTCCCGTGGTGGTGCTGGCGCCGGACTCCGACACGGTGGTGGCGCGCTACGCGGACCTTCTGGTGCCGTTGCACACCGGAACGGAGGCGTCGGGGCTGGGATGTCGCACCTACCAGCACGCCCTGGCCTTGTTGCTGTTGTTGGGGCATCGGTTGGGCGCGCCCGTGGGCGGCAGCGGTAACTTCCCCGGCCTGTTGCTCCGGGTGGCCAACGCGGTGGGGACGTTGCTGGACAAGGCCCCCGACTGGGTGCCCGGGGTCGCGGAGGTGCTGGACTCCCCCACGGGTGTGCACCTGGTGGCGCCGGCGGAGCGGATCGCTTCGGCCGGGCAGGGGGTCCAGGTGTTGCGCCGTGGTCCGGTCCGTCCCGCGTACGAGGCGGAGACCGGGGAGTGGTCGCACACCGATCGGCACCTCGCGGCGGTGACGGACTACCGGGCGCTGTTGTTCGCCGGCTCCCTGTACGACCAGAGGTTCGCCGAGCACCTGGTGCAGTTGCGGGGCGCGTTCGTGGCGGTGGGCGCCACCCCCGACCGCGAACGCGTGCCGGGGGCGGCGCTGACCCTGCGCTATCCGGGTGACGGCGACCCGGACGTGCGCCTGTTGACCGAACCGGTGGTGGCCGAACTGCTGGCCGCCCACTGGTGGGGACGTGCTTCTTCGAGCGGGTGACCGGGTGGTGCCCGCTCACACACGATCTAGGCCGAAGAGCTGACCCAGGAGGCGTGCAGGTCCGCGTACACGCCCGGGCGGGTCACGAGTTCGTCGTGGGATCCGCTCTGGACGATGCGGCCGTCGTCGAAGACCAGAACCCGGTCGGCGGCCTCGGCTGTGGACAGTCGGTGGGCGATGGCCACGGAGGTGCGGCCTCGGGTGAGCCGGTCCAGGGCGCGCTGGATGCGCGTCTCGGTGTGCGGGTCCACGGCCGAGGTGGCCTCGTCGAGCACGAGGAGGTCGGGGTCGGCGACGTAGGCGCGCACGAGGGCGACGAGTTGGCGCTCCCCCGCCGACAGGGACTCGCCTCGCTGGCCGACCGGTGTGTCCAGGCCGTGGGCGAGGCTGCCCAGCCAGTCGGCGAGACCGAGTTCGGTGACGGCGGCCTCCAGTTCGACGTCGGTGCTCTCGGGTCGGGCGAAGCGGATGTTGTCGCCCAGGGAGCTGTCGAACAGGAAGCCCTCCTGCGGCACCATCACCACGCGGCTGCGCAGCGAGGAGAAGGCGACCTCGCGCAGGTCCACCCCGTCCACGAGGACGGTGCCGTCGTCGGGGTCCATGAGCCGGGTGAGCAGCTTGACGAAGGTGGTCTTGCCGGAGCCGGTCTCGCCGACGACCGCCACCCGGCTGCCCGGTGTGATGCGCACGCCGATGTCGTCCAGGACGACGGGACCCTCGGGGTAGGCGTAGGTGACGTGGTCGAAGTCGACCTGGACGGCGCCGCGGGGAAGGACGCGGCCGGCCTCGCCGGGGTCGGCGATGTCGGGGACGGTGTCCAGGACGCCCAGGACGCGCCGCCAGCCGGCGATGGCGTTCTGTGCCTCGTTGAAGATCTCGGTGGCCATCATCATGGGCTGCACGAACAGCGTCATCAGGAACAGGAAGGCGATGAGCTGCCCGGCGGTGAGGTCGCCGCCCACGCCCAGCCACACACCGACCATGACGACGGCGGCGTTGGCGATCGCGGAGACGATCTCGGCGAAGGGCGACACCGCCATGGAGAGCTGTTGGGCCCTGACCTGGGCCTTGCGGGTCGCCAGGACGGTGGTGTCGATGCGGCCGGCGGTGCGCTCCTCGGTGCCGTGGGCGCGGATGACGGCGGCGCCCATGACGGTCTCGCCGATGGCGCCGAGCATGTCACCGGTGCGTTCCCGGACCTTCAGGTAGGCCTTGGACAGGAGCTTTTGGAGCCAACGGACCCCGAACAGCAGCGGCAGGAAGCAGAGCCACACCACGATGGTGAGCTGCCAGGAGTAGATCGCCATGAGGGTGGTGGCGACCAGGAGTTGGCCGGTGCTGACCAGCAGGAGGAGCCCGCCCCACTGCATGAAGTGGCTGATCTGGTCGACGTCGCCGGTGACTCGGGAGACCAGAGCGCCCTTGCGCTCGCTGTTCTGGGTCAGGACGGACAGGTCGTGGACGTGTCTGAAGGCCTTGCGGCGCAGGGTGGCCAGCCCGGACTCGGTGGCCCGGTACAGGCGCAGGTTCATCAGGTAGGAGCAGAACATGGTGACGACCAGCAGCGCTGCGCAGCCGGTGACCATGCGGGTGACGAAGGCCAGGTCGGGGCCGCCCTCGGCGGTGAGACCGTTGTCGATGATCTGCTGCACGGCGATGGGCACGATGACCTTGCCGGCGGTGGCGACCACGGCGAAGACGAGGGTGAGCCACAGTCCCTTGGCGAACTCCGGGGAGAGTCGCAGGCCGCGCTTGATCGTGCCGAACGCGCCGTCGTCGCTGCGGTGCAGTGCGGGGGCCTGGTCACCCGTGGGGCGCGGCCCCTCGGTGTCCCGGGCCGACCTGTCGTCGGTACGGGCCCGTGTGGGTGCGCTCATCGGGTGCTCTCCTCCTTGGAGTCGGTGCCTGGTCCTCGAAGGTGGGGTTCGGCCGGTCCCGGTTCCTCGGGGATCGGGGTGCGTTCCGCCTCGTTCTCGGCGGAGGCGCGCTCGTAGGCGGTGACCAGACGGTTGTATCCGGACGACGTGGTGAGGAGTTCGTCGTGGGTACCGCGTGCCAGGATGCGACCGCCCTCCATGTAGAGGACCTCGTCGGCGAGTTCGATGGTGGCGCGTCGGTAGGCGACCAGGACGACGGTGGCGGCGTCGTCGCGTTCGCGCAGGCCGGCGAGGATCTGCGCCTCGATCTGCGGGTCGACCGCCGAGGTGGCGTCGTCCATGATGAGCAGGCGCGGCCGGCGCACGATGGCGCGGGCCAGGGCCAGGCGTTGGCGTTGGCCGCCGGACAGGGTGGTGCCCTTCTCGCCGAGTTCGGCGTCGAGTCCACCGTCGAGCGCGCCGATGAATCCGTCGGCGCGGGCCAGGCGCAGGGCGGCCCAGACCTGTTCGTCGTCGGCGTCGATGCCCAGGGTGATGTTGTCGCGGACGGTGTCCTCGAACACGAAGGTGCTCTGTGGGACGAGCGCGGCGGTGTGGGGTACCTGGTCGCGGGCCAGTTCGCGCAGGTCGACGCCGTCGTAGGCGACGGTTCCGGTGTCGGGGTCGACCAGGCGCATCAGGACCGTGGTGAGGGTGGATTTACCCGATCCGGTGGGGCCGACGATGGCGACGGTGCGCCCGGGGGCGATGTCGAGGTCGACACCGTTGAGGACCATGGTGCGGCGTTCGTGGACGTCGGGGTCGTCCATGAGGTCGCGTCCGCCGCCGTCGGCGTCGTAGGAGTCGGCGTAGGAGAAGGTGACGTCGCGTGCGCTCAGGGCCAGGCCGCGGGGCGAGGATTCCAGGGTCCGGTCGCCGTAGACCATGGATCCGCCGGCTCGCAGGACGGACTGGACACGGTCCCAGCCCACGACGCTGCGGGGCAGGTCGCCCAGGAGCCAACCGAAGGAGCGGATGGGTTGGGCCAGCAGGGTGAACAGGAAGGCGATCTGGACGAGTTCGCCGGGGTCGATGGCGCCGGTGGACAGGCGCCACATGCCCAGGAGCAGGACGGCGAGGACGCCGAGGTTGGGCAGGGACTCCATGAACGGATCGAACATGGAGCGCAGCCGGCCGACCTGGATGAGGGCGTCGCGCAGGCGGTGGGCGGCGTCGGCGAAGCGTTCGGTCTCGGTGTCCTCACGGCCGAGGGTCTTGACGACCAGGGCCCCGTCGAAGGACTCGTGGGCGACCCCGCTGACCTCGGCACGCAGCGACTGGGCGCGGGAGGCCATCGGGGAGACACGGCGTTGGAAGATGACGTTGGCGATGGCCAGGGCCGGGAAGACGACGAAGGCGACCAGGGCGAGGACCGGGTCGGTGACGACCATGGCGACGGCGGCGATGATCAGCATGAACACGCTGCCCACGGCCATCGGTAGGGGTGCGAGCGGCTGCCAGGTGGCCTCGACGTCGGCGTTGGCGTTGGAGAGCAGCTGTCCGGTGGGGTGACGGTGGTGCCAGGAGAGCGGTAGTTCGAGGTACTTGCGGGCCACGGAGCGTCGGTAACGGGCCTGCATGCGGAACTGCATGAAGCCGGCGAGCAGGCGTCGGATGGCCAGGCCGATGGCCTTGCCGAGTCCTACGGCCAGGAGAAGGCCGGCGGCCCCGGTGAGCACGGCCAGGGTGGCCTCGCCCGCGGCGAAGGCGGGCAGGATGGTGTGGTCGGTGATGTGGCCCAGGACCGAGGCGGAGGCGACCGTGACCGCGGCGTGCGTCATGGCGCCGCCGACGGCGAGGAGGAAGATCCAGGGTTCGGTGCGGGCCGCGACCCACAGGACCCGCAGACCGCGGGTGAAGACCCGTTTGTACTGGGCCCGCCCGGAGGTGTCACCGGTGGACGTGGACCCGGAATCGGATCCGGGGGTGTCCTCCCGTTCCTCCGGCCCCACCGTAGTCGTGCCCTGCGCCATGCGCCCCCGCTTTCTGTTCCCGGACCGGTGAACCGGTGTGTTCGCACCCCGACGAGCCCGGTTGTGTCCGGGTGCGGTCGTGGGGTGTCCGCACAACCTATCCAGCGGCACCGACAAGCCTCCACCGGATTGTTTCAGCGCCGGACGCATCCGGGCTATTCCGTCCAAACGAACTTCTGTTCGCCTGCCACGAGGAAGGCCCGGACATCCCCTTCGAGGGTGTCCGGGCCCGTGTGGCGAGTCGGTGTCAGGGAACCGCCGGTGACGTACTAGTGGTAGCCGTGGCCGGCCGGCGTCTTCTCGTCGTCGGACTCCTCGACGGGCTCCAGCTCCTCGTCGACGACCGACTCCTCGTCGGCCGAGGCCCCTTCGTCGACGCACTTCTCCCCGGGCGCCCCCGCCTCGGGCTTGGTGATGGAGCACTTGAAGGTCATACGACCGTAGGCGCCGTCCACGCCGATTCCGGATTCCTCCTGGGCCGCCTCAACGGCCGCCGCGGTGTCCTCGTTGTAGACGTCGTCGGTCTCGTCGAGGTCGGCGCCGAACTTGGCGTTGAGCAGGATCTTGATGGCGACGACGGCCGGGCCCTGGTCCCCGACCTGGTAGGCGTCGGCCTCAGAGGGGAAGAGCGTGTTCCTGAGCTTGACCCAGGTCTGGGACTCCAGGACCCCGTTCTCCTCGATGGTCCCCGCTTCCTCCTCGAACGCGAGGATCAGCGCTTCCACTTCCTCGTCGAACTCGTCCCCCGGCTCTTCCGGGATGTTGTGCCCGAGGGCGGCCAGGAAGTACTGGACGGCTCGGATGTCCTCGCTCGGGCCGGGCTGGTCCACCGAGTAGACGGGCCAGGAGCGGGCCTCGATCTGCTCGATCACCTCGTCGGGGGTGCGCTCGTAGTCGTCGGCGGAAGCGGTCGGAGCGACCATGACGACACCACCGAAGGCGATGAAGCCGGCGGTGGCCAACGAGACGACGCGACGAGCGAAGTCGCTGTTGAGGTACTCGGACATGATGGGTGTGATCTCCCCTGTCGTGCGGTTGAGACGTGGACATGCTCACACTCATAACGGAAAAGGCAATGCAGCGCCACGCTTCAATAACGATTAAGATTTTCCGGTTTCAAGCAGTGTCCGGGAAAGCAAAGGGGCCCGGACGCCCCTCCTGGGGTGTCCGGGCCCGCGTGGCGCGGCAACGGCGAGGAACAGTCGCCGAACTAGTGGTGGTCGCGCTCGGCCTCCTCGACACCCTCGGTCAGGACACCGGCCTCGGCGCCCTCCGCGCCCTCGGCATCCTCGGCCGGGGCCTCCTCAGCGGCGACGTCATCGCTGGAGGCGTCGGCCGCCGCCTCACCCTCGTAGGTGACCACACCCTTGTAACTCAGCCACCCGAAGGCACCGTCGACGCCGATGCCGAGCTCCTCCTGGGCGGCCTCGACCGCGGCGGCGGTGTCCTCGTCGTACAGACCGCTGGTCTCGTCCAGGTCCGCGCCGAACTTCTCGTTGAGGATCGCCTTGATGCCGATGACGGCCCAGCCGCGGTCACCGACCTCGTAGGCGTCGGCCTCACTCGGGAAGTGCAGGTTGCGGATCTTGATCCAGGTCTGCGACTCCAGGGTGGCGTCGTCGTTGAGGTCGTAGTGACCGTCGAACTCGGAGATCGTCGCCTCGACGTCCTCGGTGAACTCGTCACCGGGGTCGGGGGTGATGAACCCGAGGTCGTTCAGGAAGGAGAGGGCGAACCGGATGTCGACGCTGGGGCCGGGGTTCTCGATCGAGTAGTTGGGCCAGCTCTGGGCCTCGATCTGCTCGATGACCTCGCGGGGGGTGCGCTCCAGGTCGTCGGCGGACGCGGAGGGGGCGAAGAGGGCCGCCCCGCTCAGGGCGACGAACCCGGCGGTCGCCAGGGTCGCGATTCGACGGATGACTCCGCCGCTGAAGTGATCGGACATGATGGTGCGAACTCCCGTGTCGTGTGCTTGGGACGGCCTCATGCTCACACGAATCACAACTGAGTTAACTTAGCGCCACGCCTTGACCACGATTGGTAATTTTTTCTTGTCGGGTCCCGGGACGATCCACCGACCGGCCCGGGACCCACGTGCTAGCGGACCGGGTAACCGGCCTCCCGCAGGCTCTTCTTCACGTCCGCGATGGTGAACTCTCCGAAATGGAACACCGTCGCGGCCAACACCGCGTCCGCGCCCGCGGCGACGGCGGGCACGAAGTGTTCCACCGCTCCGGCACCGCCCGAGGCGATCAGCGGGACGCCCACACGGGCGCGCACCGCCCGAATCAGTTCCAGGTCGAACCCGGCCTTGGTGCCGTCGGCGTCCATCGAGTTGAGCAGGATCTCCCCCGCCCCCAGGTCGGCGGCGCGCTCGCACCACTCCAGGGCATCGATCCCGGTGCCCTTGCGCCCACCGTGCGTGGTGACCTCGAACCCGCTGGTCGTGGGGGCGTCACCGGCCCGGACGCGGCGCACGTCGGCGGAGAGCACCAGCACCTGACGGCCGAAGCGTTCGGCGATCTCCCCGATCAGTTCCGGGCGCGTGATGGCGGCGGTGTTGACCCCCACCTTGTCCGCGCCGGCGCGCAGCAGACGGTCCACGTCCTCGGTGGCGCGCACCCCTCCCCCGACGGTGAGCGGGATGAACACCTGGTCGGCGGTGCGGCGCACCATGTCGTAGGTGGTCTCCCGGTTGCCGCTGGAGGCGGTCACGTCCAGGAACGTGAGCTCGTCGGCACCGCCCGCGTCATAGGTCCCCGCCAGTTCCACGGGGTCGCCGGCGTCGCGCAGGTTCTCGAAGTTGACGCCCTTGACCACCCGCCCGGCGTCCACGTCCAGGCAGGGGATGACCCGTACCGCGAGGCTCATCGGCGCCCACCCCCGACCAGGGCCAGGGCGTCCTCCAAGGTGAAGGCGCCCTCGTACAGGGCGGTGCCCATGATGGCGCCCTCGACACCCTCGGGAACCAGACCGGCGATGGCCTCCAGGTCGGCGAGACTGGACACGCCCCCGCTGGCCACCACCGGCTTCTCGGTGCGCTCGCACACGGTGCGCAGCAGGTCCAGGTTGGGGCCCTTGAGCATGCCGTCCTTGTTGACGTCGGTGACGACGTAGCGGGCGCAGCCCTCGGTCTCCAGCCGCTCCAGGGTCGCGAAGAGGTCACCGCCGTCGCGGGTCCAGCCGCGGGCGGCCAGGGTGGTGCCGCGCACGTCCAGGCCGATGGCGATCTTGTCCCCGTGCTCGGCGATGATCCTGGCGCACCACTCGGGGTGTTCCAGGGCGGCGGTGCCGATGTTCACCCGGGTGCAGCCGGTGGCCAGGGCGGCGGCCAACGACTCGTCGTCACGGATGCCGCCGGACATCTCGACCTTGACGTCGAGGCGGCCGACGATGTCGCCCAACAGGTCGCGGTTGTGCCCACGCCCGAAGGCCGCGTCCAGGTCCACCAGGTGGATCCACTCGGCGCCGGCGTTCTGCCAGGCCATGGCGGCCTCGTAGGGGTCGCCGTACTTACCGCCGGTGTCGGCCTTGCCCTGGACGAGCTGGACGGCCTGCCCGCCGGAGACGTCCACCGCCGGCAGCAGTTCGAGTGCGGGGGTGGACGTGATCTGCTCGCCGGTCATACTCGCCTTCTCGTTCTCGGTTCTGTTCACGAAATATGTCTGCTCAGAGTCCTTCGACCCAGTTGGCCAGGACCCGGGCGCCGGCGTCACCGGACTTCTCCGGGTGGAACTGGGTGGCGCTCAGCGGCCCGTTCTCCACGGCGGCCACGAACGGCTCCCCGTGTTCGGACCAGGTCACCAGTGGCGCCGGGATGCGGTCACTGGCCGCGACGAACTCCCAGTTGCGCACCCCGTAGGAGTGCACGAAGTAGAAGCGTTCCTCGGGGTCGATCCCGGCGAACAGGCGCGTGCCCTCCGGTGGGGTGACCGTGTTCCACCCCATGTGGGGCACCACGGGCGCCTTGATGCGTTCGACGGTGCCGGGCCACTCCCCGCAGCCCTCGGTGGCGCTGTCCGCGGCGTTGACGTCGGCCTGTTCGATCCCTCGGTCGAAGAGGACCTGCATGCCCACGCAGATGCCCAGGACCGGGCGCCCACCGGCGACACGGCGGTCGATGACGCGGTCCCCACCGGCGGCCCTCAGGCTGGCCATGCAGGCGCTGAAGGCCCCGACTCCGGGCACGACCAGCCCGTCGGCCTCCAGCGCGACATGGGGGTCGGAGGTGACGGTGACGTCGGCTCCGGTTCGTTCCATGGCGCGTTGGGCCGAGCGCAGGTTGCCCGACCCGTAGTCGAGGACGACCACACGTGAGGACATCGGGTGTGTGCCTTTCTTAGAGGTAGCCGAGCCGCAACGCGCCGAAGGCGATCGCGAGCACGACGCAGACGGCCAGGCCGATGGCGACCGAGCGGCTCCTGTGCCACATCGCGTAGACGCCACCCGCGAGGAACCCGCCCAGGATGATCAGGAGCAGCCCCCAAAGGTCGGTGTCCATCTACAGGACGCCCTTGGTGGAGGGCACCCAGTTCACGCGCGGGTCGTCCTCGGTGGCGAAGCGCAGCGCCCGGGCGAACGCCTTGAACTGGGCCTCGACGATGTGGTGGGCGTTGCGGCCGTAGGGCACGTGGATGTGCAGGGCCACGCGGGCCTGGGCGACGAAGGACTCGAAGATGTGCCGGGTCATGGTGGTGTCGTAGTCGCGGCCGATGGTCGGGGCCATGCCCTCGGGTTCGCTGTGCACCAGGTAGGGGCGGCCGGACACGTCGACGGTGACCTCGGCCAGCGCCTCGTCGAGGGGCACCTTGGCGTCGGCGAAGCGGCGGATGCCGGCACGATCGCCGAGGGCCTCGCGGAAGGCGGCGCCCAGGGCCAGGGCGGTGTCCTCCATGGTGTGGTGCGAGTCGATGTGCAGGTCGCCCTCGGTGCGCACGGTCAGGTCGAACAGGCCGTGCTTGGCGAGCTGGTCGAGCATGTGGTCGAAGAAGCCGACACCGGTGGAGATGTCGGCGACGCCGGTGCCGTCCAGGTCGACCTCGACCAGGACCTTGGTTTCCTTGGTTGCGCGTTCGATGCGTCCGGTGCGGCTCATGGTCACTCTCTTCGGTGGTGCGGTGGGAAGTCGGGGCGAGGTCAGCGGCCGGTGACCTGTAGGAGGGTCTCGCGGAAGACGGCCATCTCCTCCGAGGTGCCGACCGTGACGCGAAGCCACCCGGGGGGTCCGACCTCGCGGATGAGGACCCGGCGGTCGAGCATGTCCTGCCACACGCGCGTGCGGTCCTCGAACTCCCCGAACAGGACGAAGTTGGCGTCGGAGTCGGCGACCCGGAAGCCGTGTTCGCGCAGCCAGGCGACGAGGGCGTCGCGTTCGGCGCGCAGGTCGGCGACGGCGCCGAGGAGTTCGTCGGCGTACTCCAGGGCGGTGACGGCGACCGCCTGGGTGACGGCCGACAGGTGGTAGGGCAGGCGGACCAGTTGGAGGGCGTCGACCACCGCGGGGTGCGCGGCGAGGTAGCCCACCCGCGCGCCGGCCAGGGCGAAGGCCTTGGACATGGTGCGCGAGACGATGATCCGGGGGTTCTCCGCCAGGAGGGTGAGGGCGCTGGGGGTGCCCTCGCGGCGGAACTCGGCGTAGGCCTCGTCCACGACCACCACTCCGGGGGCCGCCTGGGCGATGCGCTCGATGGCGTCCGTTTCCAGAGCGGTTCCGGTGGGGTTGTTCGGTGAGGTCAGGAAGATGACGCTGGGCGCGTGTTCGGCGATCGCGGCCAGGGCGGCGTCGACGTCGACCCGGAAGTCGGCGTCGCGCGGCACCGACACCCATCCGGTCCCGGTGCCCCGGGAGATGATCGGGTGCATCGAGTAGGACGGCTCGAAGCCCATGGCTGTGCGGCCGGGGCCGCCGAAGGCCTGGAGTAGTTGCTGGAGGATCTCGTTGGATCCGTTGGCCGCCCAGACATGGTCCGAGGTCAGTCCGTGGCCGAGGTAGGCGGCCAGGCCCTCGCGTAGTCGGACCGCGTCCCGGTCGGGGTAGCGGTTCAGACCCAGGGCGGTGCCGGCGACGGCGTCGGCCAGCGCCTTGGCCAGGGCCGATGAGGGCGCGTGCGGGTTCTCGTTGGTGTTGAGGACCACCGGCACGTCCAACTGCGGGGCACCGTAGGGCGAGCGCCCGCGCAGGTCGTCGCGCAACGGCAGGTCGTTCAGGGTGAAGCTCACTGGTTTCACGCTCGTGGTGGGTCGTGGGAGGGACGGGCGGTTCCGGTGTGACCGGCTCCGCACGTCCTTCCGTCGGGTGCGTCGGTGTTCTCAGTCCCGGTTCGGGTCGTGGTCCATGCGGGCGGCGACGGCTTCGCCGTGCGCGGGCAGGTCCTCGGCCTCGGCCAGGGTGATGACGTGGTGGGCGACGTCGGCCAGCGCGTCACGGTCGTAGTGGACCACGTGCACCCCGCGCAGGAAGGTCTGCACGCTCAGGCCACCGGTGTGGCAGGCGCAGCCGCCGGTGGGCAGCACGTGGTTGGATCCGGCCGCGTAGTCGCCCAGGGAGACCGGGCTGTGGTCGCCCACGAAGATGGCGCCGGCGTTGCGCACCCGGTCGGCCAGGGCCGGGGCGTCGGCGGTCATGATCTCCAGGTGCTCGGCGGCGTAGGCGTCCACGACGGCCAGCCCGTGGTCGAGGTCGTCGACCAGGACGATGCCGGACTGCGGACCCGAGAGGGCCTCCCGGACGCGTTCGCCGTGCCGGGTGGCGGCCACGCGTTCGGCGAGGCGTTCGGTGACCTTCTCGGCCAGGGCCTCGTCCGGGGTCACCAGGACGGAGGCGGCGACGACGTCGTGTTCGGCCTGGCTGATGAGGTCGGCGGCGACGTAGTCGGGGTCGGCGGTGTGGTCGGCCAGGATCGCGATCTCGGTGGGTCCGGCCTCGGCGTCGATGCCGATGACGCCCTTGAGCAGGCGTTTGGCGGCGGCGACCCAGATGTTGCCCGGGCCGGTGACCATGTCGGTGCGGCGGCAGTCCTCGGTTCCGTGGGCGAACATCGCCACGGCTTGGGCGCCGCCGACCGCGTAGACCTCGTCGACGCCGAGCAGGGCGCAGGCGGCGAGGATGGTCGGGTGGGGCAGCCCGCCGAAGTCCTTCTGGGGCGGTGAGGTGACCGCGAGGGAGGACACCCCCGCCTCCTGGGCGGGGACCACGTTCATGATGACGCTGGAGGGGTAGACGGCGCGGCCGCCCGGGACGTAGAGGCCGACCCGCTCGACGGGCATCCACTTCTCGGTGACGGTGCCGCCGGGGACGACCTGGGTGGTGTGGTCGGTGCGGCGCTGGGCGGCGTGGACCTTGCGTGCGCGACGGATGGACTCCTCCAGCGCGTCGCGCACGGCGGGGTCGAGGTCGACCAGGGCGCTCTCGATGACGTCCTTGGGGACGCGGACATCGGTGAGCCGGACGCCGTCGAAGCGTTCGGTGAGTTCGATCAGCGCTTCGGTTCCACGATGGCGTACGTCTTCGACGATGGGGCGGACGCGTTCGGTGGCGTCGGCCACATCCATTTCGGCGCGCGGAAGTGCGTCGCGCGGGTCGCCTGTGGAACCTCGGAGGTCGATTCGACTGATCACCACTCCAGTCTAGGGGGCCCGACCCGACCGGTGGGCGGTGGTGTCCGAATGATGGACACCACACCCGCCCGACCGGCATGAACCCGACCGGGCGGACTTCACGACCCAAGGCCGCATAAAACCGCCGAACAATCCCCTGATAAGCGTCACCTAACTTTGGACAACCTTACCTGATTAATCTTTTGAAAGGCTTGCCTAACAAACACCCGAACCGTTTCTCGTATTTCACAAAATGCATTCTAATGCGTTATCGTAGAACCATGACTTCCAACTCTTCCGGCGATAGCGGCCTTTCCAAGTTCCACCGACTCCTGGTCGACCAGGTCCGGCACGAGTTCACCGCGTCGCACCAGTACGTGGCGATCGCCGCCTGGTTCGACGACCAGGACCTGCCCCAGTTGGCCCGGGTCTTCTACGAGCAGTCCCTTGAGGAACGCGACCACGCGATGATGCTCGTGCGGTACCTGCTCGACAACGACGTGACGTTCGCCCTACCGGGTGTCGACGCGATCGAGACGGATTTCGCCGTCTCCCGCGACCTTGTCGCCTTGGCCCTGCGTCAGGAGCGAGAGGTGAGCGACCAGTTCCAATACCTGGCCAAGGTGGCCCGTGACGAAGAGGACTACACGGGCGAACAGTTCCTGCAGTGGTTCATCCAGGAGCAGGTCGAGGAGGTCGCCAAGATGTCGACCCTCCTCAACGTCGTGGACCGTTCCAACGGCAACCTGTTCGACGTGGAGACCTTCGTGGCCCGCGACATGCCCAGTGAGGACAACGGCAGCCAGGGTGCGCCCGGTACCGCCGGCCCCACGGTGTCCTGACCCACGACGCCCGGCGTGAACACACGCCCCGCCCGGGCCCCGGGCGGGGCGTCGCCATGTGGCCCGTCGGGGGCATACTGGGGACATGCCTGAGGCTCTGCCGATCTTCCCACTGAACACCGTGCTGTTCCCGGGGATGACGATCCCCCTGCACGTCTTCGAGAAGCGGTACCGGAAGCTGGTCTCGGAACTGCTCGGACCCACGATGGCCGGAGGTGAGGCCGGTGGCCGTGAACGCGGACCGGCCCGTTTCGGTGTCGTGTGGATCGAGCTGGGCCACGAGGTGGCGAGCGAGTCCGGTCAGGGCGCCGGCGGTGCCGACACCGGGGTGCCGCACACCGTCGAGCACACGCGTTCGCCCTCGCTTCCGGTGGTGAGCGCCGTGGGATGCACCGCGGTGGTGCGCGACGTACGCACCTACGAGGACGGCCGCTACGACCTGGTGGTCGAGGGCGGCACCCGGTTCCGCGTCATCGACCTGTCGGAGGTCGACACCTTCGGGACCGACGACTACTCCACCGCATCGGTGTCGTTGCTCCCCGAGGCCCTGGGGCCGGACGCCAAGGAACACGCCGATCGGGTGCTGGACCTGTACGAGGTCTACCGGGGGCGGTTGTCCGAGATCGGCATGGCCCCGGAGACCTCCCGCGACCTGCCACGCGACCCCATCGCGCTGTCCCACGCGGTGGCCGCCTCGATCGTGCTGGACCCGGCGGAGAAGCAGCGCCTGTTGGAGGCCGAGGACGGCGCGACCCGGTTGGCCGTGGCCGCGCGTTTCCTGCGTCGGGAGAACCGGATCGTGGCCGCCCCCACCCTGCCGAACCTGCCGGCGGGCCCCTTCCTCAACAACGGGGTCTCCTTCAATTAGTGTGCCCGTCGAATCCGGGCACGTGTTGCGCTAGCCTGCCCGCAAGCCATAGACCAGTGGAAAGCCCAGGTAGCCGATGAGTGGAAAAGCCACGCCCGCGACCGTGGCGGCGGGACGGACCAAGACCACCTACACCCTGCACCCCTACGAGGTCGACGGAGATGGCGACGGCCACTCCTACGGGGCCTACGCGGCGGACGCGATCGGGGTGCCGCACCATCAGGTGTTCAAGACCCTGGTGGCCGAGGTGGACGGGGTGTTCACCGTCGGGGTGGTCCCGGTGAGCGGTTCGCTGGACCTCAAGGCGTTGGCCATGGCGGTCGGCGGTAAGAGGGCGACCATGGCCGAACCGGCCAGAGCCGAGAAGATCACCGGGTACGTGCGAGGCGGCATCAGCCCGCTGGGGCAGCGCAAACGGCTGCGCACGGTGATCGACTCCTCGATCACCGCCCTGGCCGCGGTGTACGTGTCGGCGGGGCGGCGTGGCCTGCAGATGGAGTTGGCCCCGGCCGATCTGATCCGATTGACCGAGGCGATCACCGCACCCATCTCATCGGACTGAGGTGAGGTGCCGCACACAGCGGATTCCGCTGTGACACAGAGGTCCATGGACCCCGGCACATTCGGCCACAGGCTGTTGCCCACCCCCCTACCCGGCGGTAGCTTTGTGAAATGGGCAACCTCTCATCCCCCTACAGGTCCGTCCCCGACATGTTCGCCTCCCGCGTCGCCCGATCCGGCGACCGGGAGGCGTTCAGCCACCCCGTCCCCTCCCCCGGTGGTGGTCCCGAAACCTGGAAGAGCCTCACCTGGAACCAGACCCGCGACCGTGTGCGCGACCTGGCCCTGGGTCTGCACTCCCTCGGCCTGACCTCACAGGCGCGCTGCGCGATCGTCTCCAGCACCCGGATCGAGTGGATCCTGGCCGACCTGGCGATCCTGTGCGCCGGCGGCGCCTCCACCACCATCTATCCCGGCTCCACCCCGCCGGACTGCGCCTACATCGTCTCCGACTCCGGCAGCCTGGTGGCCTTCGCCGAGGACGACGAACAGGTCGCCAAGCTCCGGGAGCAGCGCGCCGCCATGCCCGGGCTGTCCAAGGTGATCGCGTTCGAGGGTGACGCGGGAGGCGACGACGACTGGGTCATGGGCCTGGCCGAGTTGGCCGAGCACGGCGCCCAACTCCACGCGGAGCGGCCCGAACTCTTCGACGAACTCGTCGCCGCCGTCGAACCCGAGGACCTCGCCACCCTGATCTACACCTCGGGCACGACCGGCCGCGCCAAGGGCGTGCGCCTGGACCATTCCAACTGGTTGTACGAGGCACAGGCGTTGGAGACCCTGGACCAGGAGATGAGCGCCCGGGGTCGGCAGATGCTGACCATCGACGACGTGCAGTACCTGTGGCTGCCCCTGGCCCACGCCTTCGGCAAGGTCATGCAGGTCGCCCAGTTGCGGCTGGGGTTTCGCACCGCCGTGGACGGGCGCGTGGACAAGATCGTCGACAACCTCGCCGTGGTGCGGCCGACCTTCATGGCGGCGGCCCCCCGCATCTTCGAGAAGGTCTACAACAAGGTCGTCCTACAGGCCAAGGAGGGCGGCGCCGCCAAGTACCGGGTCTTCAAGTGGGCGGTGGGCGTGGGCGATCGGGTGGCCCGGCTCCGTGAAACGGGCAAGGAACCCACCGGGGTGCTGGCGGCCCAGTACAAGGTGGCCGACCGTCTGGTGTTCGCCAGGCTGCGGGCCCGTTTCGGTGGCCGACTGCGTTTCTTCGTCTCCGGCAGTGCGCCGTTGGCCCCGGAGATCGGCCGGTTCTTCTACGGCGCGGGGATCACCATCCTGGAGGGCTACGGGCTGACCGAGACCTCCGCGGGCGCCTTCCTCAACCGGCCCGGTGAGGTGCGCTTCGGAACGGTGGGGCTGCCGTTGCCCGGAACCGAGGTCAGGATCGCCGAGGACGGCGAGGTTCTGCTGCGCGGCCAGGGCGTCATGCGCGGATACCACAACCTGTCCGGTTCCACCGAGGCCGTGCTCACCGAGGACGGCTGGTTCGCCACCGGTGACATCGGCGCGCTGGAGAACGGGCGTCTGCGGATCACCGACCGCAAGAAGGAACTGATCAAGACCTCCGGCGGCAAGTTCGTGGCGCCGCAGGGCATCGAGAGCCGATTCAAGTCACTGTGCCCGTACGTGAGCAACCTGGTCGTGCACGGCGACCGGCGACCCTACTGCGTGGCCCTGGTGGCCCTGGACCCGGAGTCGATCGACGCGTGGGCCGAGGCCAACGGGCTGGGCGCGCTCGACTACGACGGTCTGACCAGGGAGCCCAAGGTTCGGGCCATGGTCGGGGAGGCCATCGACGAGTTGAACGAGAACCTGCCCCGGCACGAGTCCGTCAAGGAGTTCACGATCCTGCCGAGCCCGCTGACGGTGGAGGCCGGTGAGATCACGCCGAGTCTGAAGATGCGCCGCCGGGCGGTGGAGGAGAAGTACGCCGAACTGCTCGACGCGATGTACGAGGGCTCCGTCCAGCGCCTGTGAGCACGATCAGGGAAGCCGGCCCTCGCGGTCGGGCCCGGGTTCGCGGTCAGGTTCGGGTTCGGGCTCACGGAGCGGTTCGGGAACGCCGGGTTGATCGGAGCGCAGCAGGCTGATTCCGTCCAGCAGCCCGTACTGCAGCACGTGCACGAAGGGCCACACGATGAGGAAGGCCAGGGCCTGGAGCTGGAGCGCGCCGGTGACGGTGTCACCGGGTTCGGCCGCCAGGAGCACCTCCCGGGCCGGGGCGTCCAACGCGACACCGATCCGCCAGACCAGGGCACTGCCCACGACGGCGCCCAGGAAGCCCACCAACAGCAGCGGGAGCCGAAGGTCCTGCTCACGCCGCTCGGACAGTCCGAACTGGATCATGTAGCAGGCGTAACCGGTGACGATACCGGCCAGCGCGGTGATGAGGACGAAGTAGCCCTCACCCGCGAAGACCTCCTCGGTGGCGCCGGCGAAGACCTCGCCCTCGCCCAGCGCGGTCACCTCCGGGCGGGGGGCGAGCCACCACCACAACGGGCCCAGGAGCGCCCCGAGCAGCGCCGTCGCGCCGAACACCGCCGCGGCCACGGCCAATCCGCGCCCCACCCTCGACGCGCCGGAACGGCCGCCCTCCGTCTTCACCCTGTCTGCCCCCTTCGTGTCCCGGACCTGCCGAAAACCAGTGGATACCCGGTCACGACCCGAAGGACAATACCCGCATGTACGACAAGAGCGGTCCCGTGGCCCTGCCCAAACGTGTCGATCCTCCCATGGCGGCGGACGAGCGGACGATGCTGTCGTCCTGGCTGGAGTGGCACCGCTCCACCGTGCACCTCAAGTGCGCGGGCCTGGACCCGGCCCTGTCCTCGGCCGCTCCGATCCCGTCCTCGCCGATGACCACGATCGGTGGGATCGTGTCGCATCTGCGCTGGATGGAAGCGTTCTGGTTCGAGGTGGTGATGCTCGACCAACCCGACGTGGCGCCGTACTCGACCCTGGACCCCGACGGTGAGTTCCGGGTCGGCGCCCGGCTTCCCTTGGACGAACTACTGGCCGACTACGAACGCCAGTGCGAACGCTCCCGAGAGATCACCTCCCATCTGGAGCTGGGCAACTCCTCCCGCCACGTCCTCCAGGGCGGCCCGGGACGGACCACCCTGCGCTGGGTGCTCAACCACATGGTCGAGGAGACGGCCCGCCACAACGGACATCTGGACCTGCTCCGGGAGTTGGCCGACGGCTCCGTCGGCCGATAAGGCCCCCGTGTGCCGTGACACACGAGGGCCGGTGCTCCACGGAGCGTGGATTCCGCCTGGTCAGTAGTCGACCGAGTACGCCCCCAGCAGGCTCTTCACCTCACCGTTGAACTCCGGGGAGATCCGCACCGAGTAGTTCTCCAGCGCGTAGATCCGCGAACGCACCGGGTTGTCCACGCGGACCCGCACCGGGGTCTCGCCCTTGTGAGTGCTCAGGATCTGGCGCAGGTCGCCCACCAGGTCCGGGGAGAGCCGCTTCTCGTCCAAGGTGAGCAGGACCGGGGGCTCCCCCTCGGTGATGTGCGAGATGTCCAGGATCGACATCTCCGAGGCGAACATCGACCAGGTACCGTCACGGTCGTTGAGCCGGCCCTTGACCGTGACCGCGGTGTCCTCCAGCAACGCCTCCACGTACAGCGGATACGTCTTGGGGAAGAACAACACCTCCATCGAGGAGTCCAGGTCCTCCACCGTGGCGATCGCCCACTGGTTACCGGCCTTGTTGGTGCGCTTGTCCACCTTGGAGATCAACCCGGAGATGCGCACCTCACCGCGTTCCCGTCCCAGGTCGCCGGCGACGATCTGCGCGATGGAGGTGTCCCGAGAGCGGGCCAGCACCCGCTCGGCCCCGGCCAACGGGTGGCTGGACACGTACAGACCCAACATCTCCCGCTCGAAGGCCAGCTTGGTCTTGCGGTCCCACTCCTCGTCGCCCCACTGGATGTTCAACCCGATGGGGGTGGAGTCACCGTCGTCGTCCCCGCCACCGAACAGGTCGAACTGGCCGTTCGCCTCCTGCTTCTTGGAGCTGATCATGCCGTCCACCGCCATCTCGTGGTGGCGGTACAGCTCCCTACGCGGCTGCCCCAGGGAGTCGAACCCACCGGCCTTGACCAGCGACTCGATCACCCGCTTGTTACAGGCGGCCAGCTCGATCTTGGACAGGAAATCCGTGAAGGAGGTGTACTTGCCCTTCTCGGTCCGGGTCTTGACCACGGAGTTGACCACGTTGGCGCCCACGTTGCGGACCGCGCCCATACCGAAGCGGATGTCGGAGCCCACCGGGGTGAAGCGCAGACCCGACTCGTTGACGTCGGGCGGCAGCACCTTGATTCCCTGGGCCCGACACTCGGCCAGGTACACCGCCATCTTGTCCTTGTCGTCGCTGACCGAGGTCAGCAGCGCGGCCATGTACGCGGCGGGGTAGTTGGCCTTGAGGTAGGCGGTCCAGTACGCGACGAGGGCGTATCCGGCGGCGTGCGACTTGTTGAACGCGTAACCGGCGAACGGGAGCATGACGTCCCAGATCGCCTGCATGGACTCCCGGGAGAAGCCCTTCTCGATCATGCCCGCGGAGAACTTCTCGAACTCCTTCTCCAGGGCCTCCTTCTTCTTCTTTCCCATCGCCCGACGCATCAGGTCGGCGCCGCCCAGGCTGTACCCGGCCAACTGCTGGGCGATCGCCATGATCTGCTCCTGGTAGACGATCAGGTGATACGTCTCACCGAGGATGCCCTCCAGGGCGTCCTTGAGCTCGGGGTGGATCGCCGTGACTTCCTGCCGGCCGTTGGAACGGTCCGCGTAGTCGTTGTGGGCGTTGGCCGCCATCGGACCGGGTCGGTACAGCGAGAGCACGGCGGTGATGTCACCGAACGCCTTCGGCTCCATCCGCTTGAGCAGGTTGCGCATCGCGCCGCCGTCCAGCTGGAACACACCGAGCGTGTCCCCCCTGGCCAGGAGCTTGTAGGTCTTCGGGTCGTCCAGCGGAAGCTTTCCGAGGTCGACGTCGACGCCGTCGGCCTCCTTGATGCTCTTGACCGCGTCGTCCATGATCGTCAGGTTGCGCAGGCCGAGGAAGTCCATCTTGAGCAGACCCATGTCCTCGCACTGAGGGTAGGGAAAGCCCGTGATGATGGCGCCGTCGGCGTCACGCTTGTGCAGCGGGATGACGTCCAGCAACGGTTCCTTGGACAGGATGACGCCCGCCGCGTGCACACCCGTGCCACGCGTCAGGCCCTCGATACCCCGAGCGGTCTCCATCACCTTGTTGACCTGCGGGTCGTTGTCGACCAGGTTGCGCAGCTCGGTCGTCTCGCCGTAACGCTCGTGGTCGGTGTTGTACACCGCGTCCAGCGGAATCTCGTTGCCGCCCACCGGGGCCGGGAACGCCTTGGTGATCTGGTCGCCCGTGGAGTAGGGCATGCCCAGGATGCGGGTGGAGTCCTTGATCGCGGCCTTGGCCTTGATGGTGCCGAAGGTCAGGATCTGCGCCACCCGCTCCTCGCCGTACAGGCGGGTGACGTACTCGATCATCTCCCCGCGCCGACGTTCGTCGAAGTCCAGGTCGACATCGGGCATGGACACACGTTCGGGGTTGAGGAACCGCTCGAACAGCAGACCGTGGTCCAAGGGGTCCAGGTCGGTGATGCCCAACATGTAGGCGATCATCGAACCGGCGGCCGAGCCACGGCCCGGGCCCAGCGCGATGCCGTTCTCCCGGGCGTAGTCGCAGATGTCGGCGACCACGAGGAAGTAGGCGGGGAAGCCCATCTCGTTGATGATGCCCAGTTCGTACTGGATGCGGGAACGCGCCTCGTCCGTGGCCCCGTTCGGGTAGCGCACCGGAATGCGGCGCTCCACCTCCTTGGCCAGCCAGGAGGCCTGGGTCTCGCCTTCGGGGACGGGGTAGACCGGCATCAGGTCACGGTGGGCGAAGACGTTGTCGTAGGCGCTCGGGTCGACCCGCTCCGCGATGAGCAGGGTGTTCTTGCACCCCTGGGCCCACTCGTCGAAGTTGAGCAGCCCGCGCATCTCGTCGCCGGACTTGAGGTAGTAACCCGAGCCGTTGAACCGGAACCGGGTGGGGTCGTCCAGGTTCTTGCCCACACCCACCGCCAGCAGGGCGTCGTGCGCCGAGGCCTGGGACTCGTACACGTAGTGGGAGTCGTTGGTCACCAGCGGCGGGATGTTCAGTTCCCGGCCGACCCTGAGCAGACCGTCACGGACCTCCTTTTCGATCGGCACCCCGTGATCCATCAGCTCCAGGAACACGTTGTCCTTGCCGAAGATGTCCTGCAGCCCCGCCGCGTAGGCGATGGCCTCCTTCTCCTGGCCCAGCCGCAACCGGGTCTGCACACCACCCGACGGGCAGCCGGTGGAGACGATGACGCCCTCGTTGTACTCCTGCATGAGCTCCAGGTCCATGCGGGGCTTCATGTAGTAGCCCTCCATGGACGCCAGCGAGGACATCCGGAACAGGTTGCGCAGGCCCTGCTCGTTCTCGGCGAGCATCGTCATGTGCAGGTAGCGGCCACCACCGGAGATGTCCTTGCCGCCTTCGGCCGAGGCGTCGTCGGAGCTGTTGGAGCGCCCCCAGAACACCCGCTTCTTGTGGAAGCGCGACTCGGGTGCCACGTAGGCCTCGATACCGATGATGGGGGTGACCCCGGTGCCCTTGGACTGTTGGTAGAACTCGTAGGCGCCGAACATGTTGCCGTGGTCGGTCATGGCCACGGCCGGCATCTCCAGCCGCGCCGCCTCCTTGAACAACGGCTTCAACTTCGCCGCCCCGTCGAGCATCGAGTACTCGGTGTGGACGTGCAGATGTGCGAAGGAGTCGGCCATGACGCGTGTGCCCCCAGGCGGGTAGACGGACGGGTGGTGACTCCTGAGACTACGACTTCCCTGTGACTCTCGGGGACACCTGTGGACAACGAACCGGGCCCGTATCAATGCGCCGGGCCCGGCCCGGGGAGGCTCGCGATTCGTCGGGGGTCGAGGCCTCCATCTGCGCGTGGGGACGGCCCTTCGGGGGTGTCGCCGTGGAGAGGTCTCCGCGCACGTCTCCCGGGTCGATCCGGACCGCTTCCCGAGTCCCGCCGCGGGTCAGGGTCGTGAGGTCCCCTTGGAAGCTCGGAGGTCGTGGGCGAGGGTGCGTAGCCACGGGTCGCGGAAGGCCGGTTCGCCGGTCAGGACACGGTGGACGAGGGAGCGGACCCGGCGGGTGCGTCCGTGTTCGTGGCAGCTCAGCGCGTCGGCCAGCCCTTGCCGGGCCCTCTCGTCGTGGCGGGGTCGGGTGACGGCGGGGTCGGACCAGCGGGTGCGCCGGAAGGAGTCCTCGGTCTTGGGCTGGGAGTTGCCCAGGTGACTCCAGAGAAATCCACCGATGGACACGTTGCGTACGGAGCTGGGCGGCAGGTCGTTCGTCCACTCGGCGTGCTGCTGCCAGCGCCAGGTATTGGGGCTGGTCTTCTCGCGGGAGGTGATGCCGAGGTAGCGGACCCTGTGGCGGATCACGTTCCAGGCGGCCCGTTCGTCGTCGATCCAGTCTCGTAGATGCTGGTGCAGGTTGCCGAAGGTGGAACCGCGCGCGACCAGATCGGTGAAGACCACGGGGCGGTCGCGGGCGGCCAGGGTCTGCGGGCTGATCCCGGTCGCGTCGAGGTTGACGCGCAACTGGGCGCGTTCGTCGGGGGTCAGGTCCTCGCCGTCGAGACCGTAGAGGGACAACGGCAGGCGGTGCAGCCGTGTGTGGTGGGAGGTATCGGCGAGCACCCCGGTGAGCAGGTCGTACACGCTGTCCGGGGAGCGTCCGACGAAGTAGAGGTCACCGTCCGCGCTGCGTGCCAGGACCTTGGCCGCGCACTCGGCGAGTTCGTCGACGTGGGTGGGGTCGTAGTCGATGCCTTCGGTGAGGGAGCCGATGCGGTCTCCCCCGGGGATGTTCCAGCGGAAGGGGAGGTTGGGTTCCTTGTGTGCCATGGGGACTCCATTCGAACAGGGTGGGGAGGGTTCGCCAAGGGGATTTCGGTGTCGTTCGGACGACGGTGGTACACCGTTCGGACACGATCCCCTGTTACGCTCCGGCGCGCGAACCCCCGCTGAGAGGACCATCTCCGTGACCAAGACGCCCCGTCGCATCGCTTCCACCGCCACTCTCGTTCTGGCGGCCTCCGCCCTGGTGGCGATGCCCGCCGCCGGAGCGGAGTCGCCGTCGATCCCCGCCCCGCCCGGTGAGCACGAGGTTCGCTTCGCGACCTTCAACACCGCTCTGGAGCGCCCCGAGGAGGGGATGCTCGCCGAGGAACTGGCCTCACCCGACAGCGACCAGGCCCGCAACGTCGCCGAGATCATCCAGCACGCGCGGCCCGACGTGCTGTTGGTCAACGAGTTCGACCACGACGAGGAGGGCGTGGGGCTGCGGCGGTTCCAGGACAACTACCTGTCCGTGGGACAGAACGGCGCCGACCCCATCGACTACCCGTACGTGTACAACGCCCCGGTGAACACCGGTGTGGCCTCAGGAGTGGACCTCAACGGCGACGGTGAGGCCGTGACCGAGCCGGGAACCCCCGAGTACGCCGAGGACGCCTTCGGGTACGGCGTCTTCCCCGGCCAGTACGGCATGGCGGTGCTGTCCAAGTACCCGATCGTCACCGAGGAGGTGCGCACCTTCCAGACCTTCCGCTGGGCGGACATGCCGAACGCGCTGCTTCCCACCGACCCCGAGACGGGCGAGTCCTACTACTCGGAGGAGGCCCTGGAAGTGCTGCGACTGTCCTCCAAGAGCCACTGGGATCTCCCCATCGACACCGGGCGGGGACGACCCGTGCACCTGTTGGCCAGTCACCCCACGCCGCCGACCTTCGACGGCCCCGAGAAGCGCAACGTGGCCCGCAACCACGACGAGATCCGATTCTGGGCCGACTACGTGCGTCCCCGCGCCGCCGACTACGTCTACGACGACGCTGGGGTGCGAGGCGGGTTGGCGCCGGGGGCCCGGTTCGTGATCGCCGGAGACCTCAACGCCGACCCCAACGACGGCGACGGGCATCCCGAGGCCATGACTCAGCTGTTGGAGCACCGGGACATCGTGGACGTGCGCCCCTCCAGCCAGGGCGGACGCGGCGCGGCCGAGCGGCAGGGCGCCGCGAACGACGACCAGATGGGCGACCCGGAGCTGGACAGCGCGGACTTCGTGGACGAGCCGGGTCCGGGCAACCTGCGGGTCGACTACGTGCTGCCCTCGCGTTCGCTGCCGGCCCGCGCGTCGGGGGTGTTCTGGCCGACCGTGGACGACCCTCTGTTCCGGCTTACCGGCGACTACCCGTTCCCGAGCTCGGACCACCGCATGGTCTGGGTGGACGTGGTCCGCTGACTCTCCGGCCCGGGTCGGTACGTGGGCGGGGGGGGAGGTGAGGGTAGGGCGCGGGAAGCGGGAGCGGAGCGGAGCGCGGGGAGCAAGACGCGGGGCGCGGGGAACAAAACGCGGGGCGCCGGCGGTGGGTCCTCCGGTTCACGGGGCGGGTGTGGGGTGTGTTGGTGGGGCGCCTCGGGTCGGGAGTCTTGGGGTTGTTGGGCGGGGTGGGGGTGGGTTCTCCCTCCTTCCCCGCCGCGTGATTGTTGCCGCCCGCACCGCACGCGTCAAGGCGATGTTGAGTTGCGCATC